>CANQZH010000106.1 GCA_947628245.1 uncultured Bacilli bacterium
CAGTTGCAAATTTATCTTTTAAATTCCAATTACTTAAATTTAATTCCTGTAAATTACTTAATCCCATAAACATTGCAATTACATCTTCTAAATTATCAGTATTAAAACTACTTAAGTCTAAGGATTGGATATTGTTCATCCCAAAAAACATATTTTCCATATTTTTTACATTAGACGTATCAAAACTGCTTAAATTTAAATTTTGTAAATTGATCATATTTTGAAACATATAACTCATATCAGTTACTTCACTAGTATCTACATTATCTAATATTAATTTTTGCAACTCACCATTAAGTTGAGTATTAACCGTAAAATTTTTACTTGTAGTATTTGAAAACATCCAATTACTTAAATTTAATTCTTGCATTTGACTCGTTTCATCAAACATACTACTCACATCTACAACATTTCGAGTATCAAAATTACTCAAATTTAAATTTTGTAAATTGCTCATACCTTGAAACATATAACTCATATCTTCTACACTACTTGTATCAAAACTACTTAAATCTAATTCTCTAAATCCTGATTTATTAAACATATTTGACATATCTGTTACACTACTCGTATCAAAATGACTTAAATCAATATAAACATTCTCTTCCATTGAAGCTGATACTTGTCCAACATAATAAAACATATTACTCATATTTGTAACCTGACTTGTATCTAAGTATTCCATTCCCTCAAATTCTTTTAAATACATAAATGAATTAAATAAATCTGAACTATTACTATTTAATTTTACTCCACCATCACCTTGTAAATATCCTGTACAATTAACATCTATTTCAGGATTCATACTATAAAAATCATCTTCAGTTACTTCTCTATCACATATTACATAACTTCGTACTTGTTCTTCTTCTCCTTCTTGCCCTTCATTAAATGGTCCATATAATATTTCACCTTCTTTTGCTGTTTTTTCACTTATCTTTGGTTCTATTACTAATTTTTTAATTGTTTTAAATTTAGTTTCCCACATTCCAGCCTCTTCAGATTCTGAAACATTTCTTAAAGTTCCAGCATTAGCAAATTTATTTTCTTTATAATCGGCACTTAAAGTTATTTTTCCATTCCAACTTGCATTTTGAGTTTTATCACTTAATGGTGTATTTTGATCTAGGTATAATAATAAATTAAATTCCTTTTGCTCATTAGCTTTTAATGTTAAATTCTTTAAGCTATATGCGTGTAACGCTTCAGCTATTACTTTATTATCATCATTATTGGGATTACCTGTTAATTTCTTGCTTTTATTTAATTTTTTGTGATAATCTGTTTCATAAAGAATAGCATCTATCCATTCATCATCTAATTGCTTATCCGCATTAGCATTTAAACTTTCTAAGTTAATTGTTGCACTTGCTAAGCTACTACACTGATTTGTTATTGTAAAATGATAAGGTATTGCACTAGACAAAAAGCTTTCTAGTTCAGCATCATCTAAAGGATAAGCTTTATCAAGAGTTATATCATTTTCACCTGTAAAATCTATACTAAAGCAATCAGTATTAACAACATTTACTCCTGTTTGTTCTTTGGTTAATCTCCAATAAGCATAGGTTATTCCTAAAGTTATTATTAAAGCTCCTATTATTCCTAAGGTTATTAATATATATGTTTTTTTATTATTCTTTTTTTCTTCCATACAATTATTCCTCCTCTATGATAATTAAATTGTAACATACCCCCCCCCTATTTGTCAAGTAAAAAAGAAGCTTTTGTCACTTCTTTGACAAGAATGAAATAGTTAAAACATTACTTATATTATTTTTCACTCTTTTTATTAGACTCTTTTGGTAAAGCTTCTTTTCTAGATAAATTAAGTCTTCCACGATTATCGTAGCCTAATGATTTAACTAAAATTTTATCTCCTACTTTAACAATATCACTAGGTTTATTAACTCTTTTATTATCTAATTGAGAAACGTGAACCATTCCTTCACAACCTTCCCAAAGACTTACAAAACAACCAAAATCTTCAACTTTAACAACAGTTGCTTGATAAATTTCACCAGGTATTACTTCTCTTACAACTTGTTCTATTCTTCTTCTTGTTTCTTTAATTATATTTTCATCAGTGTGATAAATAATTACTCTTCCATCATCTTCTAAATCAACTTTAACAGCATCTTTATCATTAACTGTTTTAACATTACTTGCTTCTAAGATAATTTTAGTAATCATCTCACCACCACGACCAATGACATCTTTAATCTTTTCTGGATCAATTTGGAATGTTTCAATTTTTGGAGCATAAGGACTTAATTCTTTTCTAGGTTCTTTGATACAATCTTGCATTACATCTAATATTTCCATTCTAGCTTTCTTAGCTTGACTTAAAGCTTCTTTTAAAATATTTTTAGTAACACCTTTAATTTTAATATCCATTTGTAAAGCTGTAATTCCTTTACGAGTACCAGCAACTTTAAAATCCATATCTCCCATATGGTCTTCTAAACCTTGAATATCAGTTAAAATAGTATATTTTTTACTATCTTCACTTGTTATTAAACCCATTGCAATACCCGCAACTGGGGACTTAATTGGTACTCCAGCAGCCATTAGAGATAAACATCCAGCACATATAGTAGCTTGACTTGAAGAACCATTACTTTCAAGAATTTCAGATACAACTCTTATAGTATAAGGAAATTCTTCTTCACTTGGAATAACATATGATAAAGCTCTTTCACCTAAAGCACCGTGACCAATTTCTCTTCTTCCTGGTGAACCATAACGACCAACTTCACCAACAGAGAAAGCTGGAAAATTATAATGAAGCATAAATCTTTTACTATCTTCAATTCCAAGACCATCAAGAATTTGATGTTCGCCTATAGCCCCTAAAGTTGTGGTAGCTAAACTTTGTGTTTGACCTCTAGTAAATATTGCTGAACCGTGAGTACGTGCTAAAATGTCAACTTCAGCTTCTAATGGTCTTATCTCATCAGTCTTTCTACCATCAGGTCTAATTTTCTTTTCCGTTATTAAAGTTCTAACAACTTTACCTTCTAAATTATTAACAATTTTTGTAACTTGTTTAATAATATTTTCTAAATCTTCATTATCTTGATAAAGTTCTTCAAAATGATTTACCGTATCAGCTTTTACTTCATCAACTTTAGCATAACTTTCTAATTTATCTTTAATTTGAATAGCTTTTAACATATTATCATAAGCATATTCTTCAACTTCTTTAACTAATTCTTCATCTAAAGTTGCTTTTTCTAAAACAACTTTTTCTTTACCAACTTCACTTATAATCTTATTTTGAAATTCACACAAATCTTTAATGACATCGTGACCAAACATCATTGCATCAAGCATTTTACTTTCACTTAATTCACTAGCGCCTGCTTCAACCATACAAATAGCATCTTTAGTACCAGCGACAGTTAAATTAAGTTCACTTTCTTCTAATTCACTAGCTGTAGGATTTATAATAAAGTTTTTACCAATTTTACCAACTACTACACCAGATACTGGTCCATCAAAAGGTATCTCAGAAATACCTAGAGCTAATGAAGAACCAAATAAAGCTGCCATAATAGGTGAATTATCAACATCAACACTTAATACCATATTAATAACTTGAATTTCATTTCGTAAATTTTCATCAAACATCGGTCTTAAAGGTCGATCAATAATTCTAGCTGCTAAAGTTGCTTCATCAGTTGGTCTTCCCTCTCTTTTAATAAAACCACCAGGAATCTTACCTACCGAATATAATTTTTCTTGATATAGTACTTGTAGTGGAAAAAAATCTTGTGTAACAGCATTTCCCATTACAACAGCTGATAAAACAGCTGTATCACCATATCTTACTAATACAGCAGCATTAGCTTGTTTAGCTAAATGACCAGTTTCAACAACTAATTTTCTTCCTAAAAAATCATATTCAAATACTTTCTTCATTTTCTACCTCCAATAATATAAAAAGACACTAAAAAATTCAGTGCCTATTTTCTTAAATTTAATTTTTTAATTAATTCACGATATGATACAACATCGTTTTCTTTTAAATAATTTAAAAGTTTTTTACGACGTCCAACCATCTTTTGTAAACCATATTTAGAATGAAAATCGTGAATATGAACTTTTAAATGTTCAGTTAAATTATTAATTTCTTCAGTTAAAAGAGCAATTTGAACTTCAGTAGAACC
>CANQZH010000107.1 GCA_947628245.1 uncultured Bacilli bacterium
CCATATGGTATTTTTTTCATTATTTAAGCCCTCTTTCTTAAGAAAATTATACTAAATATTCTTTTAAAAGTCACTAAAAACAAATATCTTATATAATTTTAGCCTTATCAACAAAAAAAGAAGACATTTTACATTCTTCTTTAAAATTTAATTTAAACTATCAAATTGACTATTATAAATACTTGCATAAAAACCATTTTTCTTTAGTAATTCTTCGTGACTTCCTACTTCAACTATATCTCCTTCATTCATTACTAATATTAAATCAGCATTAACAATGGTTGATAAACGATGAGCAATGATAAAAGATGTTCTACCTCGCATTAATTCATCCATTGCTTTTTGAATTAATCCTTCAGTTCTAGTATCAACATTACTTGTTGCTTCATCTAATATTAAAATTTTAGGATCGGCTAATATTGCCCTTGCAATAGTAAGTAATTGTTTTTGACCACCACTTATATTATTAGTTTCTTCATTAAGTTCCATATTATAACCATCTGATAAAGTTGTTATAAAATGATGAATTCTAGCTTTTTTAGCAGCTTCAATTACTTCTTCATCACTTGCTGTTATTTTTCCATAACGTAAATTTTCCATAATAGTTCCATTAAATAACCAAGTATCTTGTAAAACCATTCCAAATAATTTACGATATTCATCTTTATTTAATTTAGAAATATCTTCGCCATCTAAATAAATTGTTCCACTATTTAAAGGATAAAATCTCATTAATAATTTAACAATTGTTGTTTTTCCTGCTCCTGTAGGTCCAACAATAGCAATTTTTTGACCTGATTTAATTTGAGCATTAAAATCTTTAATAATAATTTTATCTTTTTGATAACCAAAATTAACGTGTGAAAAAGTAATGTTTCCTTTAATATTTTCTTCAATTACTGGCAAACTTTCTTTTTCAACTTCTTCCTCTTCTTCTAAAAATTTAAAAATTCTTTCAGCTGCAGCAATCATTTGTTGTAATTGATTCATTACATTAGCTAGTTGAGCTATTGGTTGAGTAAAATTTTTAGAATATTGAATAAATGATTGAATATTTCCAACTGTAATCTTACCTTGAACAACAAAGTATGCTCCAGCAATAGAAATAATAACATAATTAATATTACCAATAAAGTTCATAATTGGATGCATTAAGCCTGATAAAAATTGACTTTTCCAAGCTGATTCATAAAGCATTTTATTATCTTCGTCAAATTTTTCTAACATTTCATCTTCAGCATTAAAAGCTTTAACAACTGTATAACCACCAAGCATTTCTTCAATTTCCCCATCAACGTGTCCTAAATATTTTTGTTGATTAGCAAAATGTTTTTGACTTTTCGAAACAATAAAACTAACAATAAAAGACGCAACAGGTAAAACTAAAGCCGTTAGTATTGCTAAAGTTACATTAATACTACACATAATAGCAAAGATACCAATAACCGTTACAATACTTGTTACTAAAGTTACAGCACTTTGATTTAAACTCATTCCTAAAATATCAACATCATTAGAAAATAATGATAAAGATTCACCAGTTGTATTTTTATCAAAATAATTCATTGGTAATTTTTTAATTTTTTCACTCATTTGTTTTCTAAGACCAAAAGTAACTCTTTTACTAATTCCTGCCATTATCCAACTTTCAATATAAGAAAATATAGCTGATAAGATATATAAAAATAATAAGAATAATAAAATATTACCAATTGCTTGAAAATTAATAGAACCAGTTCCATTAATTTTATTTACAACACCTACATACAATTCTTGAGTAGCATTTCCTAATATTTTAGGACCTACTATCGAAAAAATGGTACTTAAAATAGCAACTATAAAAACAATAAATAATGATATTTTATATTTAGATATATAGCGAATTAATTTCTTTAAAGTTCCTTTAAAATCTTCTGCTTTTTCAGTACTTGGACCTCTATGCATTTAACTCACTCTCCTTTAATTGTGATAAAGCAATTTCTTTATATATTTCACAATTTTTAAATAATTCTTGGTGAGTACCAATACCTACTACTTTACCACTATCTAAAACAATTATTTGATCAGCATTTAAAACTGTACTAATTCTTTGAGCAACAATTAAAATAGTTGCATCATTAGTATATTCTTTTAAAGCTTTTCTTAAATTAGCGTCAGTTTTAAAATCTAAAGCTGAAAAAGAATCATCAAAGATATATATTTCAGGTTTTTTAGCAATAGCTCTTGCAATAGATAGTCTTTGTCTTTGCCCACCACTTACATTAGTACCACCTTGACTAACTTCATAATCATAACCTTTAGGAAGTTTACTAATAAAATCACTTGCTTGAGCAACTTCACAAGCTTCTTTTAAAGTCTTTTCATCACTTAAATCATTACCAAATAAAACATTACTTCTAATAGTTCCAAAAAACAAATTACCTTTTTGAGGAACATAACCAATTTTATCTCTTAAACTGTGAATATCAACATCTTTGATATCTACACCATCAACTAAAATACTACCTTTAGTTACATCAAAAAATCTTGGAATTAAGTTAATTAAAGTACTTTTACCAGATCCAGTAGAACCAATAATCGCAGTTGTAGTTCCTTTTTTAGCTTTAAAAGATATATCACTTAATACTTCACCATCAGCATCAGGATAAGAAAAAGAAACATTTTTAAATTCAACAGTACCATCATTATTTTTAAATTCTTGAGGATTCTCACTTTCTAAAATAGAATTATCTTTATCTAATACTTCAGCAACTCTTTTAAAGCTTATTAAAGCTCTTGGTAACATAATTGAAACCATACTAATCATTAAGAAAGACATAATTACTTGAATTGAATAAGTTATAAAGGCCATAAGTGTTCCAATTTGAACAGTACCAAGATCTATTTGAGATGCTCCAACCCAAATAATTAAAATTGATACCCCATTCATAATAAAAGTCATTGTTGGCATCATTATACCCATTACTCGATCACAAAATTGAATAGTTTTAGCTAACTCATTATTAACTTTAGAAAATCTTTCTTCTTCAACTTTTACTGTACCAAATGCTCTTATAACAGGTATTCCTGTTAATCTTTCTCTAGTAACTAAATTTAACTTATCAACTAATTTTTGAATTAATTTAAACTTAGGCATTGCAAAGATAAATAAGAATAAAACAATTAATAAAATTAAACCAATAGCTAAACCTAATACCCAATTCATTTGATTACCTAATACTTTAAACAAAGCCCCAAAACCTAAAATAGGTGCGAAGATAATAATTCTTAAAAACATTACTAAAATCATTTGAATTTGTTGAACATCATTAGTAGAACGCGTAATTAAACTAGCTAAAGAAAATAAATTAAATTCTTTAGAAGAAAAACTCATAATTTTACTAACTATTTTTTCTCTTAATAAATAACTAAATTTAGTAGCAATTTTACTTGCTAAATAACCAACTGAAATAGCACAAACCATTAAAAGCATTGCAAGACCAATCATAATTAAACCATTATTAAAAATATAATTAATTTGTAATTTATTAATATCAAAACCATTTTCTTGATATTCTTGTTTAACTGATTCAATAACCATTTGTTTAAACATAGATTCATCTAAAGAAGATAATGATTCAATCATTTTATCTTTCATTTCAATTTTTTGCTCTAAAGGTAAAACATTATAAAAGATATTTAAATCAGTATTAATATTCAAATAATTTTTAATTTGTTCATTATTTGATTTAATCATCATAATAAACATAAAATCTTTACTAATATTATCTTCTAATAATTCTTTATCTTCTTTTTTTAATTCTTTAAGATAATATTTATTATCTTTTAGTTCATAACAATCTTTAATAAAATCTTTATTAGAAGATATTTCTATAATACTATCTAAAACATCTTTTCTAACTTCTATAGGATAAGCATATTCTATACCTTTTTGTTGAATTCCAATATTTATAATATTTGCTGTATAATCAGGTAAACTTAAATCTAATTGAGCTTGTAAAATTAATAAGCAAATAGCAATTATAATTGGAATCGTAAATTTCTTTAAAATTTTAAAAATACTTTTCAATAATATCAATCCTTTCTGCAACTCTTACATTATATGCTAATAAATTAAAATAGTCAAA
>CANQZH010000108.1 GCA_947628245.1 uncultured Bacilli bacterium
AACATTATTTATACAAAAAAAGTCATTAAGTGCATAAATATAACCTTTAAATTCTCTATTTTTCTTTTTAGTATCAGGTAATTTATCAAAATATAATTTTAATATTATTTGATCTTTTTCTCTTGGATTACAATAATCTATTCCAAATGCGTGTTTAATAAATTGATAGTATAAAAGGAAATATTCTTTTTCTTCGTGCTCTCTAGTTAAGTTTTGTGGTACCTGAGCATTTTGTCTAAACATTATTCTTATTTTTATCTTATTAGATTTAATAAATTCGAAAAAGTAATTAATCAAATCTATATATTTACCTAAATACTGTTCAGTAACTTTAGTCCATTTAACTTCTTGAAATAATCCTAATTCTTCCTTTTTGATATTAAGCTTAGTACTTATCTTTTCAAGTTCAGCATAATTAACTAACGCACCTCCATAGAAATTACTATAATATTTACCTTTTCTATATGACTCATCTGCATAAATTAAATATTGTTTTTTCATTATATATCACCATTAAGATAAATTTTATCATATCTTATTTCACTTTAAAATAGTTAGTAAAATTTATTAATGCTTTATTTAAAAGTATGAGAGATTATATAAATTTATAGTACTAATAAATAGTTTTTTAGTACACTTTAATATTTGTTTTATTGTTTAATTTTTGAAAATATAATAGAAATTTTTAAATCTCCACCATCCCAACCAGGATATTCTAATTCTTCATTGCATTCTATAAGATGTTGCTTATATAATAAATTATTACACGAATCATTTACGCAATATTCAATATAGTCTATTTCATAATTTTCATCAGCCTTTGCATTAATTATTATAGAACCATTTGCTTTTATTTTGCTTGATGATAAATTAACTACACCATTCCCATTTGAAGTAATAATTGCGTTATATTCGTGAGGAATAAGATTTAGATATATTGTTTCACCATCTTTAAAAACATAATTATTGCTTAATTTATTTTTAAAAGTACTATCAGAATAATATCCTTCGATATCATAAAGATTCCAAAAACTACCCATTCGTTCTTCTATTTTAAATTCGTTTAACTTTGTTCCTTTATTTATTGAAAAAGTATCTCCAATATGATCATTACCATAAATAGCAGGAAATTTAAAAGTTACTTTAACTTCAGGAATATAATAAGCATACAGCTCAGTATCATTAGTAAAGGTAGAATCCATATCAATTTTTTTACCTTTACCATTTGGCTCTGTATACCATCCATTAAAAACATAATTTATTTTTTCACAATATGGCATATATTTTAAAACATTACCTAATTTTTCATTGTCTTTAACAAATATAGAATAGCTTTTTTGTCTATCTTGATATTTATAATACCAAGATACAATATAGCCTTCATCAGTATTAAATCTTATAGTATTAAACATTTTATTATTATTTAATTCATTGTTAAAATTTTTATTTTCTAAATCATTTTGTAATTCAATATTTTGTTGTTGTAATTTTTCTACATCATTGTTCAAATTATCAAGTTTAGTTTCATCATATCCTTGTTGTACTACTGTTTGATTAATAAAAGTTTCATTAGGAGATATATTATCAATTTTAGAATCTAATTCTATTATTTTATTTTCATATTCATTAATTTTTTGATCATATTCTAATAATTTCTTTTCTAACAATATATTTTTGTTTTCTAATTCATTTAATTGATTTTCTAATTTGCTAATTTGTTTTGAATAATCAACCTGTGAATCTATATTATAACTGTTATTATCACACCCACACATAATTAATATAATTAAACATAAAATCAAACTAAATTTTTTTTTCATAATATAAATCCTTTCCCTCATTTACTAATTATATTTTTATTAAAATAACAATTATATCAATTTTCTTCATTGTAAAAGAGTTCCACAATACTCACATTCTTTTGTTTGACCAATAATTACAGTATTTTTGGCACCACACTCTTTACATTTTACTATTTTTGTTTCTTTAGGTTTTGAAGTATCATCAATTTGTTGAAAAATTTGGCTATTCTTTTTCATTATTAACTCATCATCTTCTAAATATCCATCAATTAGTCCTTTTGAAATCATTTCTTCTATCATTTTTAGTCCTGTATAATAATCTACACCCATATTATTACATAATCCATCTATTTTAACTTTTTTTCTCGAAAGAATATAAGTCATATATTTATCGTATATTTTCATTTTTTGGTTTCTTTTAAAACCGAAAAAGAAACAAATAATACCTGGAATTATAAATACAAATATACCAGAAGGTAAATACTCACTAAAAAAGTTATTTTCAGTTATTGAAATGCCTAAATAAAATAATCCAAAGCAAAACCATATAAGCCCAGTCCAAAATAGTATTTTTGTTATTGCATAGTATTTACCATATTTATCTTTTAGTCTAATATATGTTAATACAAATCCCAAAGGGAAAAAAATCCAAAATAATAAAATTATTACAATTATTGATGTTGACCATTTTTTCAATGTTTCCATAATTATATCTCCTTTTTTAATAGCATTAATATAGTAATTATAAATAAATATATAAGTAATATGCTAGTATTTATAATTAATATTTTTTTTACTGTTGTAAAAAGTTCTATTAGTAATACATTAACTAAAATAGAACATATTGTATATATAAAAGTTGTACTACTTAATCCAGCTACCTCAAATGTATTTAATTTTTTATTTAATATTAACAAAGCATTTCCAAAAATTATTAATTCATTAATAATGATAAATATGAATGAACTAATTTGTACTCCTGTTTTTTGAGTTTCATTTATTCCTAAAAATAAAACTAGTGAAAGCGTAATTATAATTATTAATGCTATACAAAGAATAATATTTTTTTTATTTTTCATCTTATAAATCTCCTATAATTTTTCGCCACATTCTGGACAATATTTAGATTTTTCATCAATTTCTTTTTTACATTTTGGACAAGAAAATATTTGAGATGCACCACATTCTGGACAAAATTTTTGTCCTTTTTTAGCTAACTTAGTACCACATTTTTTGCAAAAATTTCCTATTTTTTCGCCACATTCTGGGCAAAATTTTTGATTTTCTTCTACTTCATTTCCACAATTACTACAATTTATTTTTTCTTTAAATTTTTTGCTATTTGTTATATCAATTTTAGAAGACACGGAACTCATTTGATTACCAAATTGTCCTCCAACTCCTATTCCCATTCCAAGTCCTATTCCAGCATTCATTAAATTAGAACTAGCTCCTTCATTTTTTGCAGCACTTTCGAGAGTATCAAATGATCGGGCAGTATTATAATCATATCCAACAATATCCATCTCTGCTCTTTTGGATAATGCTTCCTTTAACTTAATAACTGCATTATCATCTTCAGATGCTTCAATAGATGTTACATAAAAATTAACTAATTCAATTCCATATTTTTCAAGTTCTGGTTTAATCTTTTGTTCTAATTCTTCTCCTATATCAGAAATATAAGCATTTATTTCAAGTATAGAAATATTTTTCTTTACTAAATATCCACTTATTATATTTTTAACATTAGAAACTAATAAACCTCTAAAATATTTAACCAATACATCGTGTTCAAAATTTGGTAAAGTTCCAACTAATTTTGTTAAAAATTTTTTAGAATCATTAACTCTAATTCCAAATTGTCCAAATGCAGATACTGGAACAAAAACTTTATACTTTGGATCTTGCAACTGAATTGCTGGGGCTGTTCCCCATTTTACGTCTAGAGCAAAAATTTTATTTATATACCAAATTTCTGCTTTAAATGGTGATTTACCTCCAAAAGGTAAATTAATAATTTTACTTAATAAAGGTATATTTTCAGTAGATAAAGTATGTCTCCCTGGTCCTAAAATATCAAATATTTTTCCTTCTTTTACAAATACGACTTCTTGAGTTTCATTTACGATAACTTGTGTCCAAGTTCCTAATTCTTCACTAGGATATTTCCAAGCCATCATATTTGGTTTGCCATTGTACTTTACAACTTCAACAATTGCCATATTTAAATCAACTCCTTGATATGTCAATTATAGCATATTTTTGTCGTATTGAATATCAACTTGTCGAAATTAAAA
>CANQZH010000109.1 GCA_947628245.1 uncultured Bacilli bacterium
GAAATGAGAACAATTAATTTTGAAAAAAATGGTATTGTTTTCACTTTTTTTAGTGATTTAGGAGTTTTTTCTAAAGATCATATTGATTATGGTAGTAAATTGCTTGTTGATTCTATTTTGAATGGTTGTGATTCTTGTGAAAGTATTCTTGATGTTGGTTGTGGGTATGGTTTTATTGGAATTGTTTTAAGTAAAATTTTTGATTGTAAATGTTTAATGGTTGATGTTAATGAAAGGGCTATTCATTTATGTGAGAAAAATATAAGTAAGAATAAAGTATTAGGTAAGGTTATTTTGTCTAATTGTTATGAAAATGTTTGTGATAAATATGATTTAATTGTTAGTAATCCTCCTATAAGGGCAGGTAAAAAGGTTGTTTTAAGTATTTTGAAAGATGCAAGTAAATTTTTGAAATGTGATGGTTCTTTATGGTTTGTGATGCGTAAAGATCAAGGTGCTAAAAGTATTATTAAGGAACTTAGTTTACAGTATAATTGTGAAGTTGTTACTAAATCTAAAGGTTTTTATGTAATTAAGGCTAAAAATCGTTGACAAATGTTTTTTTTGCCTTTATAATTTCATATTGGCGATATGTTTAATTTTTTAATTGAGCAATAAATAGATGGATGGGGTGAAATTGTGGCTTATAAACTAAAAAAATGTGGAGATTATCGTACGAGAAGAAGTTTTTCTAAAAGTAAGAATACTATGGAGTTGGCTGATCTTTTGGAAATTCAAAAGAAAAGTTATCAAGAATTCTTAGAAACTGGTATTAAAGAGGTTTTTGAAGAATTATTTCCAGTAGAATCTTTTACTGGTAATGTAACTATTGATTTTGGTGATTATTCTTTTGATACACCTAGATATTCTATTAAAGAGGCTAAAGAAAGAATGGTTACTTATGCTGCACCATTAAAAGTTTTAGCAAGGGTTTTTATTCACGAGACTGGTGAAGTTAAAGAGCAAGAAATATTTTTAGGTGATATGCCTTTAATGACTGATGCTGGAACATTCATTATTAATGGAGCTGAAAGAGTTATTGTATCCCAATTAGTTCGTAGTCCAAGTGTATATTTTAAGTATGAGATTGATAAGAATGGTCGTCATATTATAACTGGGGAAATGATACCTAATCGTGGTACTTGGTTAGAGTTTGAACTTGATGCTCGTGATGTTATGTATGTTCGTATTGATCGTACAAGAAAAGTTCCTGTTACAACTTTTTTAAGAGCTTTAGGTTTATCTAGTGATGATGATATTAAAAGTGTTTTTGGAAATAATGTTTATATAACTAATACTATTGAAAAAGATAGTTCTAAAAATACTGATGAAGCTTTAATTGAGATTTATGAAAAGTTACGTCCAGGAGAACCTGCTACTTTAGATTCAGCAAAGAATCATATTGTAACGCGTTTCTTTGATCATTTCCGTTATGATTTAGCTAAAGTAGGTCGTTATAAATTTAATAAGAAATTAAATGTTAAAAATCGTTTAATGGGATGTACTATTGCTGAAGATATTAAAGTTGATAAAGAAGTAATTGTTAAAAAAGGAACAGTTATTACTAAAGAAATTTTAGATAGTATTAAAGATGTTTTAGCAAATGGTTATGGTTTACATAAAACAATTATTAATCAAGAATTAGATTCTTATGAAATGGTTCAAGAAATTAAAGTTTATGATAAAAATGATCCTAAGAAGATTATTAAGATTGTTGGTGTTGATCAAAGTGTTGATGAAAAACGATTAACTATTCCTGATATATATGCAGCAGTAAGTTATTATTTAAATTTACAAGATGGTATTGGTTCTACTGATGAAATTGACCATTTAGGAAATCGAAGAGTAAGACAAGTTGGTGAATTAATTCAAAATCAATTTAAGGTTGGTATGTCAAGAATGGAAAGAGTTATTCGTGAGCGAATGACTACTCAAGAAATGGCTGATATTACTCCTAAATCATTGATTAATATTCGTCCAGTTACGGCTGTTTTAAAAGAATTTTTTGGTTCAAGTCAATTATCTAAATTTATGGATCAAATTAATCCAATTGCTGAGTTAACTGATAAGCGTCGTTTATCTAGTTTAGGACCTGGTGGATTATCAAGAGATCGGGCTGGTATGGATGTTCGTGATGTTAATGCTAGTCATTATGGTCGTATTTGTCCAGTAGAAAGTCCTGAAGGTCAAAATATTGGTTTAATTACTTCTTTAGCAGGTTATGCTAAAGTAAATGAATATGGTTTTATAATGACACCTTATCGTCGAGTTATTGATGGTGTTGTTCAAATGGATGATGTCGTTTATATGACGGCTGATGAAGAAGCTGATTATTATATTTCCCAAGCTACTGTTTTACTAGATGATAATAATCGAATTATTGATGATAGTGTTGTTGTTCGTATTAATGGTGATAATATATTTGTACCAAGAGAGAAAGTTAATTTTGTTGACGTGTCTCCTAGTCAAGTTGTATCTATTACGACAAGTTGTATTCCATTTTTGAATTATGATGATGCTAATCGTACTTTAATGGGTTCTAATATGCAACGTCAAGCTGTACCTTTATTAAAAGCTGAAGCCCCAATTGTTGGTACTGGTGTTGAATGTGTAGCGGCTAAGTATTCTGGTAGTACCATTGTTTGTAAAGGTGATGGTATCGTAGAATATGCTGATGCAAAAACTATTCGCGTTAAAACAGCTAAAGGCATTGATACTTATTATTTAGCTAATTATGAAAGAAGTAATGCCTCATCTTGTATAAATCATATTCCTTTAGTTAAAAAAGGTGATAAAGTTAGTGCTGGTCAAGTTATTGCTGATGGTCCAAGTACTGATCAAGGGGAACTTGCTTTAGGTAAGAATATGACTGTTGCCTTTATGACTTATAATGGTTTTAATTATGAAGATGCTGTTATTTTAAATGAAAGATTAATTAAAGAAGATGTTTATACATCATTACATATTGAAACTTATGAAATTGAATGTCGTGATACTAAATTAGGTCCTGAAGAAATTACCCGTGATATTCCAAATGTAAGTGAAGAGTCTCGTCGTAATTTGGATTCTGATGGTATTGTAAGAATTGGTACGGAAGTTAAAGAAGGAGATATTTTAGTTGGTAAAGTAACTCCTAAAGGTGTTCAAGAACTTACTAGTGAAGAGAAATTATTACACGCGATTTTTGGTGAAAAGACTCGTGAAGTAAGAGATACTTCATTAAAAGTTGAACACGGTGCTGCTGGTATTGTTCACGATGTTAAAGTATATACTAAAGAAAATTCTGATGAACTTCCAGCTGGCGTATTTAAATTAGTTCGGGTATATATTATTCAAAAACGTAAGATTCAAGTTGGTGACAAGATGAGTGGTCGTCATGGAAATAAAGGTGTTATATCTCTTGTTTTACCTGAAGAAGATATGCCTTATTTACCTGATGGTACTCCAGTTGATATTATGTTAAATCCATTAGGTGTTCCATCACGTATGAACATTGGTCAAATATTAGAAGTTCATTTAGGTATGGCTGGTAAAAAATTAGGTGTTCATTATGCTACTCCAGTCTTTGATGGAGCTAACTTAGAAGATATTCACGAAGAAATGGCTGAAGCTGGTATGCCTGAAGATGGTAAAGTAACGCTTATTAATGGTCGTACTGGTGAACCATTTGAACATAAAGTTAACGTTGGTGTAATGTATATGATTAAATTACATCATATGGTTGATGATAAATTACACGCGAGAGCTACTGGTCCATATAGTCTAGTAACTCAACAACCACTTGGTGGTAAAGCTCAGATGGGTGGTCAAAGATTTGGTGAAATGGAAGTTTGGGCACTTTATGCTTATGGTGCAGCTCACGTCTTACAAGAAATATTGACTATTAAATCTGATGATGTAATTGGTCGTGTTAAAGTATATGAAGCCTTAGTAAAAGGTAAAACAGTTAATCAAGCAGGTGTTCCTGAATCATTTAGAGTTTTAATTAAAGAATTCCAAGCTTTAGGTTTAAATGTTCAAATAATTAATAATGATGATGAAGTATTAGACTTAAAAGATATTGAAAAAGAAGAAGATAAAGAAGATTTAATTAGAATTGA
>CANQZH010000110.1 GCA_947628245.1 uncultured Bacilli bacterium
CCCCCCCCAATTTGTCAAGCCTTTTTATTTTATTTGTGTCAATCTCTTTACACTATAGTATTCCCTACTTTTATAATTTTAATACTATGCGTCATATGTTGTCGTATTTATTTTAGCAAATTATAAAATAAAAATAAAGCTTAATCTTTTCAATCAAACTTTATTTCTTTATTAGTTTTAAATATTTATTACTATTATTATTACCTAATTCTTTATAAATTTTAGCTATTTTATCATAAATGTCATTTTTATCAACTACTCTTTCTGAAGCTTTTTTTAAATCATTTAATGCTTCTTTATAAAATTTACTTTGATATTCTAATAAACCTAATCTAATTAAAGTATAAGGTGATTCACATAATTTTAAAGCATCATTATATGCTTCTTTAGCTTCTTCTTTTCTATTTAATTTTTCTAAGATTTTGCCTTTGAAAAAATAATATTTACTATAAGGTTCTTTTAAACATTCATTTATCAAACTTAAACTTAAACTATAATTATGAATTGCATATGCTTCTTTGGCTAATACATAATTTTGATAACTATCCTTACTTAATTTTTCCTTTTCTAAAATAGTCTCGTAAGCATAATCTAAATTAACTTTAATATCAAGTTTCTTTAATAATTTTTCTAATTCATTTAATTCATTTTTAAGTTCTTTTAACTGATTATTTTGATATAAATTTATGATTTCATCTTTTAAAATAAGATATTCATATTTTAAACAATTATTTCCATACTTAAGCATAACTTTATAAATTAATAGCTCATCTTTACTAAATAATTTCTTATGATTTTTTAAATAACGTAAAGCTCGTGTAAAATCTTCATCTTTAGTATATTTTGCTAAATTATTTAACTTAATTTCTTTCTTTTGTAATTTCTTTTCTTCCTTTGGAATTTCATTTTCCTTTACATTATTAATGTCATATATTTGTTTAAGTAATATTTTAATTATTCTCTTATTAAAATCCTCAGATAAATCTTCATTTTTAATTGTTAAATAAGCTTCAATATAATCTTTACATCTTAAAGCTTCAAAAAAATGTTTATATAAATTATCAGTTATTTGATAATTATAGGATTCTTTACTAGACAATTCAAATGGATTTTCTAAATAATTAATTGCTTCTAATATATAATTATATAAACCTTTTTCTTTTTTGTTTTTAGATAATTTTAATATTTGTTCTTTAGCTATAGAATAATTTTTATTAATAATATTTTTAAGAATTATATTTTTTAAAATATACTTTTTTTTCATATAGTTACTTCTTTATAACATCTTGTTCATCTTTTAAGGATTCTAAATCATCTAACATATTTTCTAATATAATTCTTCTTGTTTTTCTTTTATTAATAGTAATATTATCTTTTTCTTCATTAGTTAAAATAATTTTTCTTTTTTGTTTACTTACTTTTTTAATAATATCTAAAGAACTTAAAATAATATCTGGTTTAATATTTAATTCAATTAATTTATTTTTCATTTTTTCTAAATTAACAATATCATTTTCTTCTATCCATTTATTAATTGTTAAAGTTATATCATCCATTTGCTCTTTTATTTTTTGAAAGAATAAATTTTTATTTTCTTCATTTAGATTATCATAAAAATAACTATTACTTACAAATTCATTATCTACTATATATCCTAAAATAAATTCTTTAGGAATTTGTTTTAAATTTGAACATATTCGATCTAATAAACAAGTATCAAAATATTGATTTCCCCTAGTTTTATAATTTTCTTTAGGAAATCCTAAATAAATTCTTTCTTCTTTAGAATTTTCAATATATAAAGGAACAGCTATAATAATATTAACTTTCATTCCATAACCATATTGATAATTTTTTAAAACTTCATAATTAAAATCTAAATCATTAATACCTAAAGAAATAATATTACTTAAAATACTTTTAGCATTATTAGTTAAATTTAAACCAGTATTTAAAATATTTTTAGCTTTTGCTATTTTATCACCATCATAAATTCCACTTATTCCTATACCATAAAAAGATGGTTCTAAATCACTTGTTATATTTTTTTCTTCATAATTTATTTTTAGATTTTGATATTCTATATCTAATAATTTATTGTTTTTAAATCTATTTAAAGTATCTATAGATATTTCAAAAAATCTAGGTTCATCTAACATAATACTTCTAGTATTAGTTAATCCCATTGCATAAGCTGCATAATCACTAATAAAGAATTTACCATTATCTTGATAAATTATTATTTTTTGTTTTAATTCTTGTTTTAATTTTTGTTGAGGTTTTATTTTTAATTGGGATTGTTGTTTAAATTTTTGTTTAGGTTTTTCTTTATATCTTTCCATTATTATACTTCTTTCTATAAGTTCAAAAAAACAAGTAAGATAATCTTACTCGTTTAATCATTAAAAGTTCAATTATTTAATTGCATCTTTTAATTTGCTTCCAGCTTTAAATCCAGGAACTTTCTTAGCTGGAATATGGATAGCTTCTTTAGTTGCAGGATTAATACCATCTCTTGCTGCACGAGTTTTAACAGCAAATTTACCAAATCCAACTAAAACTACTTCTCCATCTTCTTTAAGTCCAGCAGTGATTCCATCTAGGATAGCATCTAAAGCACGTCCCATTTCTGCTTTACTCATGTTAGCTTGTTCAGCTGCACGTTCAATTAACGCTTGTTTTGTCATTTAAATACTTCCTCCTTTTGTATTTTTATAACAATATAAGGACTTGATCCTTACAAACTAAAACTATCAAATATTTTAATTAAATGCAAGAAAAAAAGCACAATTTTGCACTTTTTTATTAATTATATGACAAATGCAATCAAATTACTTGACCCTTTGTTTACAATTTTTGTCACTGTTTGACTTAACTTATAACGAGTATTTTCTGGCATTATTGATAATTTAGCTTGAATTCCTTCTTTAACAATCACATCTAAACTTCTTCCAAATATTTCACTTTGCCAAATACTAGATGGGTCAGTTTGATAATCTTTCATTAAATAATTTATTAATTCTTTACTTTGAAGTTCACTACCAATAATTGGTTCAAAAGTACTTTCTACGTCAACTTTCATTAAATGAATTGAACTAGCTACTGCTTTTAATCTAACCCCATATCTTGAACCTTGTTTAATTATTTCTGGTGTTTCTAATTTCATATCTTTTAAAGTAGGATAAACTATTCCATATCCTGTTTGCTTAGCCATTTTAATAGCTTCTTTCATATTATCAAGTTCTTCTTTACCATCAGCATAAGTAGTAAATACTTTTAATAATCCTGCTTTACTAGTTGCAGCATCTCCAACTAATTCTTTTAAAATCGAATTATATAATTCATCAGAACTTTCTAATCTAATATTTACAATACCTTCTGCTGTATCTAAATTAGAAATATAAGCTTTATTTATATATGGCGAATCTGTATAATAATCTAATATTTTTTCAACATCTCTTACTTTACTAACTTCCATCATACTTTCTTTAACTTTTTCAATATAATGTTTTTTAATATCATGAGTAGTTGGAAGAACATGAACCCATTCAGGAATAGATACTTCAATATCTAATATTGGAAATTCATATAAAGCTTCTTTTAAAATTTCTAATATTTCTTCTTCACCCATTTTTTCAACAGATATAGGTAAAACTGGTGCTTGATAATTTTCTCTTAATTCATTAGCTAAATTTTTAGTTTCTAGAGCATTTGGATGAGCTGTATTTAAAACAATTATATAAGGTTTACCAATATTAGTTAATTCACTAATAACTTTTTCTTCAGCTTCAATGTAATCGTTTCTTGTAAGCTCGCCAAATGAACCATCAGTAGTAACCACAATACCAATTGTTGAATGGTCTTTAATAACTTTCTCTGTTCCAATCTCAGCAGCTTCCACAAAAGGTACTGATTCGCTAAACCACCGTGAACCTAAAAAGTGATACCCTAAAATCAAAAAATATATGCACACCATTTAAGGTGGCTAAACTAATACTTCACTTTTAGAAATTCTATAATGAATTTCTAATTTTTTATCTTTTGTTACATAGATTTTGTCGATTAATTTATTAAGCATTTCTTTTG
>CANQZH010000111.1 GCA_947628245.1 uncultured Bacilli bacterium
GTTCCAAAAGCTTTTATTGTTTTACGTAAAGGTTATGAACCATCAAATAAAATCAAAAAAGAAATTAAAGAACTTTGCCAAGCTAATTTAGCTGTATATTCCATTCCAAAAGAATTTGAATTTCGTGATAGTTTACCAATAACTTTATATAACAAAGTTAATTATAAATTATTAGAAGATGAGGAGTTACAAAAATATGAAAAAACCAAAACAACTTAAAACGTGGGGTTATCGTTTATTTAAACCTTTATTAGGCTTAATTTTTAAACTTTATTATCATCCAATAATTATTAATAAAGAATATATTTTAAAAGATGGTCCTATTATTATATGTGGTAATCATATGCATATATTTGATCAATGTCCTGTAATTATATCAACTAAAAGAATAATTCATTATATGGCTAAGAAAGAATATTTTGATGGTAAATTAAAGTGGTTTTTTAAAGCTACTGGTTGTATTCCAGTAAATCGTAAAATAAAAGATAATGAAGCTACTAATTTAGCTCTTGAAGTTTTAAAAAATAATGGAGCTATTGGTCTTTTTCCAGAAGGAACTAGAAACAAGACTAATGAATTATTATTACCCTTTAAATTTGGCGCAGTTTCCCTAGCTAAAAAAACAAATGCTTCAATAATTCCTTTTGGTATAACTGGAAAATATCAAAGAGGTGAAAAATTAATTGTTAGATTTGGTAAACCTTTTAAAGTAGGAAAAATGAGTTTAGAAGAAGCTAATCAAAAACTATATAATGAAATTGCTAAATTAATGAAAGAAAATTTTGAAAAATAACCTTTTTTTAGATATAATTAAATTATGAATAGAGGTAGAATATGAAGTTAATTACATTTGCTATTCCGTGTTATAATTCGGAAAAATATATGAAAAAGTGTATTGATAGTTTATTAGTAGCTAAAGATGATATTGAAATTATTATTGTAAATGATGGAAGTACTGATGATACCAAAAAAATAGCTAACCAGTATGCTAAAAAATATCCTGATACAATTAAAGCAATACATAAAGAAAATGGCGGACACGGTTCAGGTGTTAATGTTGGTTTAGAAAATGCTACTGGTTTATATTATAAAGTAGTTGATTCAGATGATTGGGTAGATAAAAATTCTTTACTAAAAGTAATAGAAACTATTAAAAAATTAAAAGAAGAAAAAAATTTAGTAGATATGATGATTGTAAATTATGTTTATGAAAAAGTAGGAGCTAAAAAAAAGGTTGTTTCTTATTCTAAAGTTTTACCGGAAAATAAAATCTTTACTTGGGATGAAGTAGGTAAGTTTAAACCTGGTTCTTATTTATTAATGCACTCCGTTTTATACAATACTAAATTTTTAAAAAGTACTAATTTAAAATTACCAGAACATACATTTTATGTTGATAATATTTTTGTTTATTATCCTTTGCCAAAAATTAAAACTATGTATTACTTAAATGTTGATTTTTATCGTTATTATATTGGAAGAGAAGATCAATCAGTTAATGAACAAGTAATGGTAAAAAGAGTAGATCAACAAATATTTATTACTAAAACAATGATAGACTTTTTTAATCCATATGATTATTATGAAACAAATAAAAGATGTGCTAAATATTTAATTCATTATTTAGATATTATGATGGGAGTTTCCACAATTTTATTACAATTAGGTAATACTAAAGAACATCAACAAAAAAAAGAAGAATTATGGAATTATTTAAAAAATAAAAATAAAAGATTATATAAAATTTGTAAAATATCTATTTCAGGCGCGACTAAATTACCACGTTTTTTAAGTATTCCTGGTTATAAAATAGCCCGTAAAATATTTAAATTTAATTAGGAGCAATATGAAAACAATAATTATATTAATCGCTTTAATTGTTGGAGTATATAGTTTTGATATTTATTTGTATTTCTTTAATGAAAAACCAATAGAAGCTAATCAAGAGGTAAAAAAGGTTAAAGAAAATATTTATATTACAGAAGATTTTTTTAAAGGTAATGAGCCAAGAATAAAAGGAATAGGTTATTATCAGCAATCAATTGGTAGTTTAATTTTTTATAAATCAACTTATAATGATAATTTAATTAGAATTATTATTGGTGAACAAGATGAATTAACTAACTTAACTTATCAAAGTATTTTATCAACTATTAAGTTTATGTATCCTAATGAATATAATGATTTTCTAACTAATTTTCCTAATCTAAAAAATTTAGGCTATCAAAGATATCAAATAACTTTAAATCCTACCTTAGATGCCATTGAATCTCGTTATTTACAAAGTTATAGTGATTATCAATATGTTTTAATTGAAATATTAAGAACTATTTAAAAAGAGATAAAATATCTCTCTTTTTAAATTGATAATTCTCCTAATTTAATTAGTTCAATAATGGCACTTGCTCGAGCTTTAACCCCTAATTTTTGCATTGCATTAGAAATATGATTTCTTACTGTTTTTTCACTAATTCGTAATTCAAAAGCAATTTCTCTAGTACTTTTATTTTCAATTAAGAGTTTGAAAACTTGATATTCTCGATTAGTTAAAATAGACTTTGCCATTTAATTACTCCCTTTCTAATCTAATGATATTCTATGAAAAAGCCAAAAAAAAGAAACTCCTAATCTTGGAATTTCACTGTTATATACATTTTCTTATCACACATTTCTTGAATTGTTCTAATAATATTATTAGCTAAATTAGAACTATGTTCACTAGCTGAAACCGTAATACTAATTGTATCATCTTTTATTTTAACAAAACTATCTAACTTATATTCACTTTTAATCTTATCTTCCATTTCTTGTTCTTGACCTTTTTTGGAATTTAAAGTCATAAGAGAATTATAAGCATTACTTTTTTCTTCACTTGTTTTAGTACTATCTAAAAGAATTTGTTGATAGCTTTCCATTTCTTTTAAAACTTCTTCATCTTCTTTGACTCTTAAAGCAACTAACTGAGAGTTTTCCGTAACTTCACTAGATACTAAAGCTGTATTAGTATCATCTCCTAATATTTTTTCTAAACTATTATCCGAAATAGTTACATAATAAATACTTAAAACTAAAATTAAACTAAATAATGTAACAAACCATAAACTTTGCTTATTAATCATAAATTCTCTCCAATCATTTTACTATACTATATGTACTAAACTAAAAATTATTACAATAATTAAGAAAAGATATGCTATACTAGGAATATAATTTAAGGAAAGTGAGTTATGATATGTATCAAATTTCTTTATTATTTATGCAATTTTTATTATTTAGTATTATCGGTTATGTTGTTGAGATGATTACTTGTTTAATAGTTAATAAAAAATTAACTAATAGAGGTTTTTTATGTGGACCAGTAATTCCAATATATGGAGTAGGTAGTATTGCTTTATTAGCTCTTTTAGCACCATTTAAAGAAAGTCCAGTTTTAGTTTTTTTACTAGGAATGATTATTACAACTTCTCTAGAATATTTAACTAGTTATGTCTTAGAAAAAATTTTTCATAATAAATGGTGGGATTATAGTGATCAAAAATATAATATTAATGGTCGAATTTGCCTAGTAAATGCTTTTCTTTTTGGAATAGGTTCTTTAATAATTATTTATTTTGCAGGACCTTATTTAACAAAATTTTTATTACAAATTAAAGATAAATATTTAATTATAACTTCAATTATCAGTTTTGTTATATTTACTTTAGATGTTTTATATTCTATTTTAGTAGCATATTCTCTAAGAAATCGCTTAATCATAGTTGAGAATTTAAAAAATGAAAAATTAGCTAAAATTCCAGGTTTATTTGAAAAAATGCTTACTAAACAATTAAAAAATATTAAAGGCTTTAAAAAATATCCAAATCGATTATTAAAAGCTTTCCCAAATATTTTTAGAACTAATCAAAAAGAATTTGACTTAATGAAAAAAATATCTTTAAAAGAAAAAGAAATTAAGAAAAAAATAAAAAAGAAAAATAAAAGTAAAAAGAAAAAAGCAAGTAAAAAGAATTAAAAGTTCTTTTTATTTATTTTTAAATTAAAATGTGATATATTAAATA
>CANQZH010000112.1 GCA_947628245.1 uncultured Bacilli bacterium
TTAGCTAAAGCTTTAATGTCTTCTTCTTCAGTTGGTAAAAATTCGTGTAAAGGAGGATCTAAATAACGAACAGTCATTGGTAATCCTTTTAATTCTTCATACATTGCTTTAAAGTCACCTTTTTGGAAAGGTATTAATTCACTTAATGCTTCTTCTCTTGCTTCTTTAGTATCTGATAAAATCATTTTTCTAATTTTAGGAATACGTTCTTCATCAAAGAACATATGCTCAGTACGACATAAACCAATACCTTCAGCTCCTAAATTAATAGCATTTTTAGTATCTCTTGGATTATCAGCATTAGTTCTAACTTTTAAAGTTCTAAATTCATCAGCCCACTCCATAATTCTACCAAAATTACCAGTAACTGAAGCAGGAACTGTTTTAATGTCACCTTCATAAATATTTCCAGTACTTCCGTCTAAAGAAATATAATCGCCTTCTTTAAATTTTACACCACCTAAAGTAAATTCTTTAGTCTCTTCATTTATTTTAATGTCTCCACAACCAGAAACACAGCAAGTACCCATACCACGAGCAACAACAGCAGCGTGAGAAGTCATTCCTCCACGAACCGTTAAAATACCTTCACTAGCAGCCATTCCTTCAATATCTTCTGGAGTTGTTTCTAAACGAACTAAAATAACTCGATCATTTTTACTTTTTTCTTTAGCATCTTCAGCACTAAAGACAATTTTACCAGCTGCAGCTCCTGGACTAGCAGGAAGTCCTGTCCCAACTACTTTACCATTTTTTAAAGCATCCTTATCAAAGTTTGGATGTAATAATTGATCTAGCGATTTAGCTTCAATTCTTAGTACAGCTTCTTCTTTATCAATTACTCCTTCATCTACTAAATCACAAGCAATATTAATGGCTGCTTCCGCAGTTCTTTTACCATTTCTTGTTTGTAAGAAATATAACTTTCCTTCTTGAATAGTAAATTCCATATCTTGCATATCTTTATAATGTTCTTCTAATTTTTCAGCAATTTTCATAAATTCTTCATAACATTCAGGTAAATCTTCTTTTAATTTAGTTATAGGTTGAGGCGTACGAATACCTGCAACAACATCTTCACCTTGGGCATTAATTAAATATTCACCATAAATACCTTTTTCACCAGTTGATGGATTACGAGTAAAGGCAACACCTGTTCCAGAAGTTTCACCCATATTACCAAATACCATAGCTTGAACATTAACAGCAGTTCCCCAATCACTTGGAATATCATTCATTCTACGGTAAACAATGGCTCTTGGGTTATCCCACGAACGAAATACTGCCTTTACAGCGCCCATTAATTGAACTTTAGCATCTTGAGGGAATTCTTCACCATTCATTGCTTCTTGATAAACCTTTTTAAAACGTTTAACTAATTCTTTTAAATCGTTAACATCTAATTCAGTATCATAAGTTACCCCTTTTTCTTCTTTTACTTCATCGATAATTTTTTCAAAGTAAGATTTAGGTACTTCCATAACTACATCTGAATACATTTGAATAAAACGACGATATGAATCATAAGCAAATCTTGGATTATTAGTTTTCTTGGCAAAGCCTTCTACTGCTTCATCATTTAAACCTAAATTTAAAATGGTATCCATCATTCCTGGCATACTAGCTCTTGCTCCACTTCTTACGGAAACAAGTAATGGATCATTATTATCACCAAATGTTTTACCTTGGATTTCTTCTAATTTGCTTAAAGCTTCATAAATTTGTTTTTCTATTTCTTCACTAATAGTTTGATTATTATTATAATAATCTGTACAAGCTTCAGTAGAAATAGTAAAACCTTGAGGAATAGGTAAACCTAAATTAGTCATTTCAGCTAAATTAGCCCCTTTACCTCCTAAAATATTTCGCATATCTTTATTGCCTTCTTTAAAGGCATATACATATTTCATTAATATTAACTCCTTCCGTACTTAAAATTATAAAAAGAAATTAATACTTAATCAAGTAAAAACTTAAGATTAGGCATTTTTTGACTAAAAAAAGTTCATTTTACTGAACTTCACTTATAATATTATCAAGAATATAATTTCCCGTTTCTTTTTCATATTTTAAATTAATATTTAATTTTTGATCTTGATTTATATCTTCTTCATCATAATCTTTTAATATTATTAAATTAAGAATATCATCTTTTAAAACAGCATTTTCTAACGTTACATTAGGTATTGAACAACTACCACCAGCATTTATACGATAAAAAGCATATCCTTTATTTTTACTATCGTAATGATACATCCCACCAAAAGTTTTAATATCATCTTTTTGATATTTACTATCTTTTCCAAAAATTTCTTGATATTTATTTAAAATAATATCTTCATTAATAAAAGAAGTATTTTCATTTTTTAATTTATCTAATTCATTAGAAAAATTTTCAAACATCATACTAGAACAATAATAAGAATCATCTACAGTTAAATCATTTAATTTATTACAAGAAATTGTTTCATAATAAGAACTAGGTATTTCAGATAAAACTAAATGAAGTCTTGCATCATTATCATTATTTAATAATTCTTCATCTATACAATCTTTTTGAAAATATTTATACATATTAAAATATTTTTGAACTAAACTATCATTTAAAGATAATTCTTTTTCAGTAGTTTCTTGTTTTATATCATTATTATTTTCTATGTTATTATTCGAGGCATTAGTATTTATTACATTTTTAGTAATTAAATAATAACCTCCTAAACCAATCATAATTCCTAAAATTACTCCTATAATTCCAACCACAATTTTATTCATTTACTTCCCTACTTTCTTTATTAGAATAGCATATTCTATAAGATTATACAATATTAGAATAGCATATTCTATAAGATTATACAATTATTTACGAATCATTTTATCTAAGTATTCTTTTCTTTTATATTCATTAGTTAAGTGAGTATATACTTGGGTTGTGCTAAGTTGTTTATGACCAAGAAGTTCTTGAACACTTCTAATATCAGCTCCATTTTCTAGTAAATGAGTAGCAAAAGTATGTCTTAGAGTATGTGGTGAAAGATGATGGGCAAAAGCAATTTTCTTAATTCTTTTAGCAATTATTTGTTCGACACTTTGTCTTGATATTTGACTACCCTTTTCATTTAAAATTAAATAATCATTATTAGTTGTTTTTAATAAATCATTTCTAACAATTAAATAATCATTTAAAGCACTTAAAGCATAATCACCAAAATAGACAATCCGCATTACCTTACCTTTACCTAATACTCTTATTTCTTTATTATTAAAATCAATGTCTTTAATTTTAAGATTACATAATTCACTAACCCGCATTCCAGTAGCATATAAAAGTTCAAAAATTAGTCGTTCCCGGTAATCCTTAGGAGTCTTTAATTCTTCAAAAGTTAATAATTCTATTATTTCATTATTATTTAAAAAATTAGGTAATTTCTTAGCTTTTTTAGGATTTTCTACCATTAAAAATAAATTAGTAGATATTATTTTTTCTTCATAAAGATAAGTATAATATCCTCTTAGACTACTTAAAATACGAGAAATACTAGCATTAGTATAAGACTTTTCATCTAACATTTTTAAAAAATCCCAAATAATTTTTTTATTTAACTGTAAATAGTTGATATTTTTATCTTCACAATATTTTAAAAATTTTAAAATATCAGTTTGATAGCCTTTAATAGTTAAATCACTATAGTTTCTTTGAACTTTTAATTTTTCCAAATACTTATCTAAATTTTTCATCTAATCACTCTTTATTAAATTGTAACAAATTAAACTGTAAATTTACAACAAAATATTACTAAAATGCGTTATAATATGGATGGAGTGTGAAATAATGATTCGAGCAGTTCAAATTATGATTACTAAAATGGTCACTTTTATTTGTCGACTTTTTCATAAAAATGGTAGTGTTCTTCCTGGGGCTTGTGCTTACTATTTAAATCCCCATATTCTTGATAATATTAAATATCCTAAATATGTTATTGGCGTTACTGGTTCAAGTGGTAAAGGAACGACTACTAATTT
>CANQZH010000113.1 GCA_947628245.1 uncultured Bacilli bacterium
AAAAAGAAAATAATTTGAATATTTCCTTTTACACTTTAAAAATAATTTTATAATATTTACCATCTTTTTGATAAATAGCTTTTTTTTCATTATTATAACTAACAAAAATTAAAGGATCATTACAATTTAATTTTAAGAGATTTCCATTCATAACCTTTTTTAAATCTTGTTCATCAATATTTACTATTGGATAATCAAATAAATCTTCAATTGTTAATAACATCTTTTCATTAACATCTTTTAGTTTATGACAATCTTCTATTTTAAAATTTCCTTGTTTAATTCTTGTTAAACTACTCATAACTCCTATAGTATTTAAATTATTTGCTATATCTCTTATTAAACTTCTAATATAGGTCCCTTTACTAACTAATGCTCTAAAAGTAATTGTATCATTTTCAATTTTAATTAATTCTAATTCTTTTATTTCAACTTCTCTTTTAGGAAGTTCTACTTCAATATTTTCTCTAGCATATTCATATAATTTTTTACCATTAATTTTTATAGCTGAATATTTAGGAACTTCTTGTTCATATTTTTTAGGAAAATTAGAAAATACTTCTTTTATTTTATCTTTATTAATTTTAACTTCTTTTCTTTCTAATATATGACCGGTAATATCTAAAGTATCAGTTAAAATACCTAATTTCATTGTAGCAAGATATTCTTTTTCCATACTTGTAAGTAAAGGTCCTAATTTAGTATAACTACCAAGGCATACTACTAAAACTCCTAAAGCCATTGGATCAAGAGTTCCTGTATGACCAACTTTTTTAGTAGAAAAGATATGACTAATTTCATTAACAACATCTCTACTAGTCATATTTGCTTCTTTATTAATTAACAAAACACCATTCATAATATCCTCATTTCTAAAAAAAACAGCATTACTACTGTTCTTTTTCGTGTATTTCTTTAATTTTTTGTTCAATATTCTCGCCATAATTAATTGAATCATCAAAAACAAAATTTAATTTAGGCATTAATCTAATATCAACAATATTAGCAACTTCTTTTCTAATATAAGAACCTGCTTCATTTACTTCTTCTTCTAAAAAATCTTTATCTAAATCTTCTAAAGAAGTAAAATAAACTTTAGCATAAGATAAGTCATTACTAGTATCAACCGCTGTAACGGTAATGGTTTTTAATAAACTATCACTAGCATTAAATAAAACTTCACTTATAGCTCTTAATAATTGTTCATTAATTCTTTTAATTTTTATTGCATTCATTTCTTTACTTCCACCATTTCAAATACTTCTAATTGATCATTTTCTTTAATATCACTGAAATTATCAAAAGTAATACCACATTCAAAACCTTTTTTAACTTCTTTAACGGTATCTTTTTCTCTTTGAACAGAAGCAATAGTTCCATCATATATTACTAAACCATCTCTAATAATTCTTACCTGAGCTCCATTTTTAACGATTCCATCAGTTACATAACAACCAGCAATTTTACCAACTTTAGAGAAAGTGAATATTTTTCTAATTTCAGCATTACCAATAATTTTTTCTTCAAATTCAGGATCTAACATACCTTTCATTGCTAATTCCATTTCTTCAATTACTTTATAAATAATAGTATATAATCTAATATCAACATTATATTCTTTAGCAATTTCTTTAGTTATATTTGAAGGACTTACATTAAAACCAATAATAATTGCATTTGAAGCATTTGCTAAAACAACATCACTTTCGGTAATTGTTCCAATTCCACTTCTAATTACTTTTACTTTAACTCCTTCAACATCAATTTTTTCTAAAGCTTGTTTTACAGCTTCTTCACTACCTCTTACATCAGTTTTTAAAACAACATTAATTTCTTTTTGACCAGCATTAATTTTGGCAAATAAATCATCTAAAGAAACTACTTCTTTTTTATTTTGTTTTAATTTAGCTTCACTAGCTCTTTTATTTGCTACTGCTTTGGCTTCACTTTCAGTTTCAAAAGCCATAAATTTATCACCAGCACTAGGATTTTCAGAAATTCCGGTTATTTCTACTGGCATAGATGGTCCTGCTTCAACAATAGAATGACCTAAATCATCTTTCATTGTTCTAACTTTACCAAAAGATGTACCAACAACTATTGGGTCGCCTAATCTTAAGGTTCCATTTTGAATTAATAAAGATGCTACTCCACCAATGTTTTTGTCCATTTTACTTTCGATTACTGTACCAATAGCATAACGATTTGGATTGGCTTTATAACCATTAACTTCGCTGATAGTTTGAATGGTTTCTAAAAGTAAATCAATTCCTTCACCAGTATGAGCGGAAATATTGACAAATGGAACATCTCCTCCCCACGCTTCTGGGGTAATTCCATTGCTAGCCATTTCTTCCATAACTTTTTCAATATTTATATTAGGTTTATCTATTTTATTTACGGCAACAATGATTGGAACATTAGCACTTTTCGCGTGATCAATAGCTTCTTTGGTTTGAGGCATTACACCATCATCAGCTGCAACAATAATAATTACAATATCGGTAATTGATGCTCCTCTAGCTCTCATTTGGGTAAAGGCTGCGTGACCTGGGGTATCAATAAACGTTATTTTTTGATTATTATGAGTAATTTGATAAGCTCCAATAGCTTGAGTAATACCACCAAATTCAGTATCAACAACTTTACTATGGCGAATATAATCTAAAAGAGTTGTTTTCCCGTGATCAACGTGACCCATAATAGTTACAACAGCAGGTCTTGGCTCTAAATCTTCTTCTGAATCAATAACTTCAAATTCTTCAAAATTACTTATATCTTGAGTTTCTTCTCTTTTTAAAGTAAATCCATAATCTAACGCAACAATAGATGCATTATCAAAATCAATAGCTTGATTTAAATTAACCATTAAACCTAAAGTCATTAATTTTTTAATAATATCAGTACCACTTATTTTAAGTAAATTAGCTAAATCCATAACAGTCATATTTTCTTTATATGCTAAAACATTATCTTCACTTTTATTACTCATTAACTTTTCTTTATGTTTATACATTTCTTTTCTTTTGTTATTGTATTCAGCTTTACTACTTTCTAATTCACTTCTTTTTTTCAATTTTTGTTTTTTAGTTTCAGGATACATTGAATGCACATTAGTACTAGCCACTAAATCTTCAACAACTTCATCAATACTATCCTCATCTTCATAAGATGATTCACTATCACTACTAATTAAATTAGTAGCAAAATCTAGATTAATAACATCATCATCAGATAAAACTGATTCAGCATTCTTAGCTGGAATTCCTAAAGATTCACATTTTTTTAATATTTCTGCAACTGATAGATTAACACTTACAGCATATTCTTTAACAGTCATATTAAACCATCCTTTCTTTTATTTTTCTAACATTTTAGTTAATTCTTCATAAATAGATTCGGGAACATTTACTTCTAATGCTCGATCTAAAACTTTACTTTTTTTAGCTTTATCAATTACTTCTTTACTTAATTTTATGTAAGCACCTCTACCATTTTGTTTACCACTTACATCAATTACAACTTCTTTTGAAGGCGTCCTTACTATTCTAACTAATTGTTTTTTTTCACATTTTTCTTTAGTAACTAAACAAGTCCGCATTGGAATTTTTTTAACTTTCATAAGAACCTCCTAACTTAAATATTTTTTAATTATTTTATTTTCATTTTCATAATTTAAGCTACAAGATGCAGCCTTTTTATGACCATAACCATTAAATTCTTTAGCAATTATATCAACTTCGGTATCATTATTAATACTTCTAAAAGATACGGTTTCATTATCAACAGCTAGGAAAATTAAAACATCACAACTTTTATTATCACTTAATTTATCTGCTAGACTATTACGATAATCATAAAGACCATATACTACACCATATAAAATATTATTTATTTTTTTATAGATAACTCTTTTACTTAAATTATTTAAATATTTTTCTTCTTCTTTTAATTGTTCATTAATCCAGTTTTTTTCTTCTTCACTATATTTAAAATGCC
>CANQZH010000114.1 GCA_947628245.1 uncultured Bacilli bacterium
CCTTATCTAAGGCTGTAACTTTAGTTTCTCCTTTACCATATATTTTACTTAAATTTTCAACTTTTAAAATTTCCATATTAATTTTCCTTTCTGGTATTTAATTTTAAACCACTAAAGTTACAACTAAGTTACAAAAATTTATTAGGCGTTTAGTTTATTTTTAAAGACTTTTCTAGCTCTTATTCTAGGATTAGCTAATTCACTAAGAGTAAGATATTTTTTAACTTTTAAAATAAATTCTTCATATGAAAGGTGATATTTAAAACAATAACATATTAAATCAATTAGATTAGAAATTTCAAATAATAAATCGTAATCTTCTATTTCAATAGGTGTATGATAATCAAAATTAGGCTGGTTAAAATTAACACTTCCATAAAAAGTGTATATTTCTTCTAAAAAATTATTTATTTCTTCTAAGTTAGTTACTTCAAGTTGAGGTTTACTTAAAGATGTTAAATCGATAGTTAACTTTTGATATAAACTAAGACATTCATAGTATGTTTCTTCATTAAAGATGGATTTTCCCTCACCTATGGAATATAAGGTTGTTACTAAACTTTTAATTTTAGCAGTTATTTCTTGATAAAGATTAATTTTATAGTTCATATTTTGTTGTAAAACTTCTTCTTGGGCTATGGTTCTTTTTAGTTTTTGACAATAGCTTTTCATTATATTAAAGAAAAAATATTTTTTAAAGTTATTTAAGGCTTTCTCGTGTTTAGTTAAACTATTATTTAGATGTTCACTTTCATTTTTTAAATTTTGAAAATTATTTTTAATATTTGTTTCAATTTCTTTACTAATAAAATAACTCATACTTTCACCTTTTCTATTTTGTTAAATAATTATTAATTTTTCTAACTAATTCTAATTTTTCGTTTTGTTTGGAAATGTCTTCATTTAATTTAAGGGTTTCATTTAGGAATGTTAATTTAATTTTAGCTAATTCTTTTGCCGTAAATTCATCAATATTGGAAAGGTCTGGTTCTAAAATGTGTTTTCTTTCAACTTGATGTGAATTGCGAAAATAATCAAAAGTTTTGATGGTTTTAATAAATTCTTCATAAGACCAATCTTTTAATAAAGCTAATTCGGTAATGCTATAGATGCTAGGAAAATTAGCAATGGTATTTATTTTTTCATATTTTAAATATTTAGCTGGTTCAAAATCTTTAGGAATGCGAAAAGAAATATGATTTAAAAAATCACGCATTTCTTCCGCTATTTGGGCATAATCTTTAATCATTTCATCACTTAAAGATGGATTAGATAAAAGATTAGTTAAAATTCGATTATACATTTTATAACATTTTTTAGTTTGTTCATAAATTGATTCATAGATAATGGACATTGATTCAATTCCAGATTGAACTTCTAAGGAATTAACTCCGTAAAATAAATCGGATTTTAAACCATAAAAAATCTTACGACTTTCAATTTTTTTAATATTGGAATTTACTAAATGTTCATAACCTAATTTAGCTTGCCAATGACTAAGTTTATAAAAAGGTTTTTGATAATCATCTTGTTTTTTTTCAATGATAGCTGTAGTTTGTTCAATTTCATTTTCATAATTTGCTAATCTTGAATCTAATTCTTCTTTAGCTTGTTCACTAATCCATAGATACATCAAAATCACTCCCTTTTAAACGACTAATCTAGTTTACCACAAATAAAAAATTTTCCAAGTCCTAAATTAAACATCCTAAAAATAAAACTATAATATTTTTATAATTTATTTTTAATTAATTCGCTGATAAACTTATGTCCTTTATAGTTTAGGTAATAATTATGAGGAATTAAGTAATAATTTTTATTTTCAGCAGCTTTAGTAATATCAATAAAAGTTATATGATAGTTATTAGCTATTTGTTCTAGTTCTTTATTTATTTTGGCTATTTGTTCTTCATCTAGCTTTTCACTTGGGTATAGACTTATTAAGAATATTTGATTTTTATTGATATTTCTTATTAAATTTAAAATTTTAGACATATTGGTTAAGTAATTGTTAATATCTTTAGTTTTCAAAGATTTTAAATTATTTAATTCATCCATTCCTAAACTTAAGGTAATTACTTTGGCTTTAGAAATTGCTTGTTGAATGGTTAAAGAACTATTTTCTAAGGTTTCATTATTAGTTATTTTATTTAAAAGGCTTTTGCTGGTTTCATCAACAGTAGAAAATTCAAAAATATACTCTCTTAGAATGGTATTATCTTCAAAGTAATCTTTTAAGTAATCATTAAAACTATAACCTTTTACGTTGTAGGCGGTTAAACCTAGTGAGACTCCATCTCCTAAGGAAACAAAGTTCATTTCTTCATTATAAGTTATTTTATAAATTAAAAAAGCAAGAATTACACCAGTTATGATAGTTAAAATAATTTGTTTTTTCAGACTAATCACCTAATTAATTCTATGCTTTTTATGATTTAATTTTCGTCAACAATATTAATATCCGCTCCAACAGTTCTAAGTTTAGTAACGATATTAGAATAACCTCTTAAAATATATTCAGCATTTTTGATGGTGGTTTTACCACTTGCTTCTAAGGCCGCTAAAACTAAGGAAGCTCCGGCACGCAAATCAGTTGCTTTAATATTAGCTCCGTGTAAGACGGTTTGTCCGGTTATAATAGAAGTACTTCCATTTATTTTAATTTTAGCATTCATTTTGTTAAGTTCGGAGACGTGACCCATTCGATTAGCATAAATGGTTTCTTCAATAAAACTTGTTCCCCAACATTGAGTAAGTAAGGTTGTCATTGGCTGAGCTAAATCAGTTGGAAATCCCGGGTAAGGTAAGGTTGTAATATTTATAGGTTTATAACTTGGTTTACAATTTACTTCTAAACCATTTTTAACACGCATAATATTAACACCCATATCTTTTAATTTACTTATTAAAGCTGTTAAATGTTCTTCAATTAAATTTTCAACAATTAAATTTTTGCCTAATAAAGCTCCTAATATTAAGTAAGTTCCAGCTTCAATTCGATCAGGAATTACTTCAATAATGGCTTTATGAAGATAATTTACACCTTCAATTTTGATGTTACTAGTTCCAGCTCCTGTTATTTTGGCTCCCATATTGTTTAGAAAAGTTGCAACATTTACAATTTCAGGTTCTTTGGCAGCATTATTAATTTTAGTAGTACCACTAGCTTTAACCGCGGCTAGCATAATATTAATTGTTGCTCCAACACTAGCAAAGTCTAAATAAATTTCACTACCAATTAATTTATCAGCTGTAATTAAAAAATAGTTATCTTTAACTTCAACTTTAGCTCCTAAACTTTCAAAACCTTTAAAGTGCAAATCAATTTTTCTTTCACCAAAATCACAACCACCTGGAAAAGCAATTTCTACTTTCTTTTTCTTGCCTAATAAAGCTCCCATAAAATAATAAGACCCACGTAATTTAGAACATAAATCTTCCCCTATAATTTTATTTTCAATATGAGCAGGATTAATCGTGATTTCATCATCTTTATAATTTGTTTCAACATTTAATAAATTTAAAATATCAATTAAAGCATCCGTGTCAGAAATGTTTGGTACGTTATATATAGTTGCTTCTTCATCACACAAGATAGCAGCTGGTAAAAGCGCAACTGCACTATTCTTGGCACCAGATACGTGAATTGTTCCAGATAAAGTTTTTCCACCATTTACTATGATTTTTTTCAAAACAAAACACCCACCTTGTCATTACTATACCAAATTTTCCCTTATTTTAAAAGGTTCTTTATTGTTTAATTGACACTATTAGTAAAAGAAAATCATAAACCTTACTATAGTTTATGATTATAATGTTCAAATTAGGACTAAAGCATTAAAAAAAGCGATTTCTCGCTTTTATTCGTCGATTGATGATACAACACCAGCTCCAACAGTACGTCCACCT
>CANQZH010000115.1 GCA_947628245.1 uncultured Bacilli bacterium
TCAACTAATTTTGAAGAATCTTCAAATAATCAACCTAAAGAATCTCTACCAATTATTCCACCATTTGAATTACCTAAAAAGAAGATTAGAAGTCGTAAGAAAAAGAAAAAACATAAAAATTAGCAATTTCCCTTGTTAATTTTTTTCTTTATCTTAATTTTCAGCTATTTTTCACTTAAATAATGCATTTTTTCTTTCTTATCATCTTTTGATTGTGCTATAATTTTATTAGGAGGAGGAAAAAAATGAAAAAGTTATTTAAAGAACACGATTTAGCTAAATTCGTTTTAGGAATGTTTATTCTTGTTGTTGTTCTTACTTGGATAATTCCAAATGGTAGTTTTGAAACTGGCGTTGAATTTTCTAAAGGAACAATTCAAAGAATTGGTTTAGTTCATATTTTTTATGGTATAACTTATGCTCTTCAAAATTTTTCCATTCAAATAGTTTTTCTAATATTTGTTGGAATCTTTTATGGCGTAGTAAGTAAAACTGATGGCTATAAAAAATTAGTTGAACGAATAGCTAAAATTGGTAAAGGAAAGGAAGTAGTATTTGCAATCATAATTGCTTTCATAACTGCTCTTTTAACATCAATTTTAACAACAAGCTTTGTTATGTTAATGTTTATGCCATTCTTAATTCATATTTTAAGAAAGATGAACTTTAACAAATTAAGTGCTTTTGCTGCAACTTTCGGAGCTATGTTAATTGGTGTTTTAGGTGCAACTTATGGTACTGAAGGTGCTTTATCCTTAATTACTTATTTAGGATATGGTGGTTCTGATGTTACTTTAGAAACTGAACTTTTAGTGCGGTTTGGTATTTTACTTTTAGCCTTTATTCTATATTCATTCTTCTTTGTTAATTATCTAAAGAAAAATAAGAAAGCATTGAAAAATGAAGATAAAGATAAAGAAAATACTCTTTTAGATTTAGGTGAAGTAAAAAATAAAAAAGCAAAAGTTTGGCCTATTGCAAGTATTTTAGTAATTGCCTTTATTCTAGCAATTCTAGGGTTTGTCGATTGGTATGGTAACTTTAAATTAGAAATATTTAATGATTTCCACGATTGGTTTATGAGTCTTGCTATTGGCGATTTTAAAATATTTGAAGCTCTTGCTGGTGGTAACTTAGAAACTTTAGGTTATGAATTAGCTACAGCATTTGGTACTTGGTATTTATTTACTTATACGGTAGTTGTTGCTATTGTTACTTTATTTATTGGTTTATTTAGTAAAATGAAATTCGATGAATTTTTAACTAATGCTGGTGAAGGATTTAAATCAGTAGTTAAACCTTTAGCTTTAATGACTTTAGCATATACAGTATTTGTATTCTTATATTGGTCACCAATTATGCCAACTATTGTAAATGCCTTTGGAACTGCTTTTAATCCATTTATTGCTACTATTCAAGCCTTTATTGGAAGTATTTTCAATACTGATTTAGGATATCTTGGATATTCACTAAGTTATTATATTGGAAGCTTTACTGGTAAAGAAGGTAGTGTAATGTATTTAATTTATACTACAATTTATGGTTTAGTAATGTTTATTACACCAATAAGTATGTTCTTAATCTTTGGTCTATCTTATTTAGATGTACCATATAAAAAATGGATTTCATATATTTGGAAATTCGTTATAGCAATGTTAATAATCTTACTTTTAATCTTTGCATTATTAACATATTTATAAAAATAAAAAAGAATTTGTTCATCGAGCAAATTCTTTTTTTTAAAACATTTTTTTCTTTTTAAGCCATATTGCAATGATAATTGAAATAGCTATTGAAAGACAAAATAAGATGAAAAAGGAATTATCTTTACTTGCTAAAGGTCCTAAAGGAACATTCATTCCAAAGAAACTAGCTAACATTGTTGGAATTGAAAAAACAATTGTTATTCCCGCTAAAAATCTCATTGCCACATTTAAATTATTAGAAATTATAGTACTATAAGTATCAACCGTTGAAGATAAATTATCTTTATAAATATTACACATTTCAATACATTGTTTATTATCAATAATTGTATCTTCTAAAAATTCATAATCTTCTTCAAAAATATCTATAACATATTCCTTACTTATCTTTTCTAAAACCGTATTATTATATTTTAAAGAAGTTATAAAATAAACCAATGATTTATTAATATTTAACAAATCTAATAATTTTTTATTATCCGTTGAATCTAATAGTCCTTGTTCCTTTGATTCAATATTTTTTTCAATATCATCTAAAGCATTTAAATATTCTTTTGAAGTTTCTTCTAAAATTTGAATACAAAAACGACTTTTCTTAGCTGTATAAAAATTATCTATATCATTATTAATAAACCGTTTTAATAAAACTGTATCTTTTAGTGAAACCGTAATAATATATAAATCATTACTTATAATTATTCCTAAAGGATAAGTATTATAGCCATTTTTTGTTTTATAAGGAAGATCAATTACTATTAAAACTTCATTACTCATTTTTTTAATTCTTGGTAAATCTTTTTCCACTAAGACTTCTTTTAATAATCTTTCTTCAATATTTGTTTGTTTAGCTACAGTCTTTATTTCCATATCTGTCGGATTTACTAAATTAATCCAACTATCTTTTTGAATTTCTTTTATTTCCTCTAAATTGGAATTTTTATCCGTATTTTTATATATTTTAATCATTTTCATTACCTCTAAAAATATTATACCTTAAATTATGAATAAAAAAAGTATAAATAACTCATTATTAACATAGAATTAACAAGGAGGATTTTATGTTTCAAAATTTTGGCTATGAAATAGCTGATTTAATAAAAGATGCTGAAAATATTCGTTTTAATTTAAGACATCCTTATGTAGGAACTGAACATTTACTTTTAGCAATTTTAAAAAATCAAAATGAAGTTACTAAAATATGTCAAGAATATGGTTTAACAGCTTCCCTATTTTTACAAGAACTTGAATTAGTAATAGGTCATTCTTCTAAACCTAGTGAATTAAATCTTTATACTCCAATGCTAAAAAGAGTTTTAGAACTTGCTTTAAATGAAGCAAGTGAAAATAATAATGGTAAAGTTAAAATTAATCATTTACTATTAGCTATGTTAGAAGAAAGAGATGGCGTGGCTATTAGAATTATGATGCGTTTAAATATTGATTTAGATGATTTATATGATGCTTTAAAAGATAATTTAGTTGTTTCTAGGAAAAGCAAAAATTTAGAAATAATGAAAATTGGTATTCATTTAACAAATAAAAATAATAAAAATTCAATATTAGCTGGTCGAAATAATGAAATTGAAATAATTATTGAAACCTTACTTCGCAAAGAAAAAAATAATCCTTTATTAATCGGTAAAGCAGGAGTTGGTAAAACCGCTATTGTGGAAGAATTAGCAAGAAGAATTGTTAAAAAAGAAGTGCCAATAGAATTACAAAATATGGAAATCTATGAGTTAGAAATGGCCTCTTTAGTTGCGGGTACTAAATATCGAGGGGAATTTGAAGAACGTTTTACAAAAATAATTAAAGAAATTACTAAAGAAAAAAATATTATAATTTTTATTGATGAAATTCATTCGATGGTTAATGCTGGTGGAGCCGAAGGAGCTATTTGTGCAGCTGATATTTTAAAACCTTATTTAGCAAGAGGAAATTTAAAAATAATTGGTTCAACTACAATTGAAGAATATCACGAATATATTGAAAAAGATAAAGCTTTAGCTAGACGATTTGAAAAAATTGTAATTAACGAACCTTCTAATGAAGATATGCAACTAATCTTAAAATGCGTTAAACCAATATATGAAAAACATTATCATTTAACTCTTACATCCGAAAATTTAAATGATGTTTTAAACCTTGCTAATGAATATATCTATTCTAAAAATAATCCTGATAAAAC
>CANQZH010000116.1 GCA_947628245.1 uncultured Bacilli bacterium
ACAACAGTAAAATGTAATAATGATGGTTGTAATTATAGTTATTTAATAAAACACGATCATACTTATAATAAATTAGCAAGTTTAGATGATAATTACGAATATTGGGTATGTCCTAATGATAATTATCAAATAACTAAAGCTCATACAATAGTTGAATCACTTGATCAAAATGGCGATACTATAAGAAAATGTAGTAATCCAAGTTGTACATATCAAAAGACTATTCATAATCATCAAACTAATACTTTAGCAAGTGTTGATGATAATTATGAATATTGGAAATGTTCTAAAGATAATTATCAAGTAAAAAAAGCTCATACAATTGTTGAATCACTTGATGAAAACGGAGACACTTTAAGAAAATGTAGTAATCCAGGTTGTACATATCAAAAGACTATTCATAATCATCAAACTAATACTTTAGTAAGTGTAGATGATAATTATGAATATTGGAAATGTCCTAAAGATAATTATCAAATAACAAAAGCTCATAATATTATTAAAACTATTGATAAAGCTGGAAATACTATTTTAACTTGTTCTAATCCAGGATGTACTTATCATAAAGAAATTGCCCATCAACACGAATATACAACTTTTGTAAAATACGATGAAAATTATGAGTATTGGGCTTGTCCATATGATGAAGAACAAATAACCAAAAATCATAACTTAACTTCTAATTTAAATCAAGATGGTAGTACAACTTATCAATGTTCAACTTGTGATTATGAGTATACTACTCATGTTCATAAATATTTAACTTTAGCATCTTATGATGATGATTATGAGCATTGGACTTGTGAGTGTGAAGAAGAAGAACTAAGAACTCATAATTTAGTATATGATCATTTTGATTTATCAACTTTTTCTGAGAATTATCGTTGTACAACTTGTGATTATACTAAGAATATTAAACACGTTGATCATAAATATCAAATTACTAGAACAGATGATAATTATGAATATATAAGATGTGATATTTGTAATCAAGATACTTCAAGATTACACAGTTTCCCAGATATAGGAGAAGAAGATGGATGTAAAGTAACATATCATTGTACTAATCCGGATTGTAATTTTGCTAAAGAAACCGAACAACACTTTTATCAAGTTACAAATACCGTTAAATATAATGGATTAAATCCAGATAAATGTTATACTGATACCTATACTTGTCAAAATTGTGGTGATTCATATGACCAAGATATTCCACATTCATTACAAACTATATCCGAAAATGCTTTTGAAAAAGTAGAAATGTGTAAAAATTGTTCATATGAAAGAACTACTGATTTAATTGCTTTAGATTTATCTAGTGATAATAAAATAATGGATGTTGATAGTATAGAAAAAGAAAATGTTATTGAAGAAAATAATCATAAAAATATAGTAGAAAACAGTATAATTGAACAAGAAAATACTATAGAAGAAAATATTATCGATAATAGTATAGTTGAAGATGAAATTATTATTGAAGAAGCATCTTTAAGAATGGATAAACCTCTTAGTTTAACTAGAAGTTTAAAAAGGTAGGGAGTGAAATAAATGGAAAAGAAATGGTATCAAAAAATAAGTAATTGGGTATTTATTGTCTTATTTGTCTTATTATTTCCAATTTTAATAATGAATTTATGGGTTATATTTCAAGCTAAAACTAATCCTGATGAAGTTCCAAGTATTTTTGGCTATAAACCTTTTATTGTTTTATCTGGGTCTATGGAAACGGAAATTTATAAAGGCGATTTAGTTATTGTTAAAAATATTTTACCAGAAACTTTACAAGTTAATGATATTATTGCTTTTAGGGATGCTGAAGATACTGTTACAACCCATCGAATAATTGATATTGTTAATAAAGAGGGTGTAAATTATTTTATAACTAAAGGTGATAATAATAATACTCAAGATCAAAATCTTGTTGAATATAGCGATGTTGAAGGTAAATATGTTTTAAGAATTCCAGGAATTGGAAGTATTATGAATAGTTTAGCTAAACCAACTACAATCTTAATTGTTTTAATGGGTATAACTTTAATATTTGTTATAGGCTTTACAATATCTAGTAAAAAACAAAGAGATTTAGAAAAAGCTGAATTCTTAGAATATAAAAGACAAAAGGAAGAAGAACTTAAAGCTAAAGAAGCTAAAAAGAAAACTTCTAAAAAAAGTAGTTCTAAAAAGACTTCAACTAAGAAGAAAAATAATTAATTTGGTAAACCGTCATAAGACGTTTACATAAATTAGGAAAATTTATTCCTATATTATATTAAAAATCATTACAAAGGAGGTGAGAAAATGAAGAAGAAAATGATAGCTTTAGCTGTTTTAGTATTTGCTGTTGCTATTACTAGTTATTCAGTAAGTGGTACTTATGCTAAATATACTACAGATAGTGGTAATTGGACAGATACTGCTAGAGTTGCTAAATGGGGTATAAAATGGGGTCAATCTGTTGGTGGTACACTTAATTTATTTGCACCACAATATGGCGATGCCACTCATTATGAAATCCAATCTACTGGCGGTAGCGATGATGTTATAGCACCAGGTGCAAAGGGAAATGCTTCATTTGGTTTAACTTTAGAAGGTGCTCCAGAAGTAGCTTTTGAATTAAAATCTGTTGTTAAAGTAATTGATAAAACAGGACAATTAAAGTTTGCATTGGTAGGACCTGATAGCAAATTAATCAGTGATGGCGGTAAAAATGGCCAATCATTTGTTGATCAATTAGATAATTATGAATTAACAGCTAGCACATTAGAAACAACTCTTGCCAAAGCCTTGGCTGGACATAACGGTGATTCAAATAGTGGCTTTGAAGATAAGTCTGGTGATGATACTGCATCTAATGCTTCTCAAAAGTTTGCACCAAATAGTTCTTTGTCTACTGTTGTAGGAAATTATACTATTTATTGGATGTGGGATTTTGATGCTTCAGGATCTGGTACTAATGATAAACAAGATACCAATTTAGGTAATGGAGTTGATAAAGAATCTGGTAGTGGTGGAGAAAACTATACTGATCAAGCTGGTGAAGCTGCAACTGTTGAAGTACAAGTTACAGCAACTCAACTAAGTGATTATTCTGCTGTAACACCATAATTTTATAGGAAGTTTTTAACTTCCAAATAAAGATATATATCTTTATTTATTAATACTAGTATTAATAAATTATTAAAGTTTTATGTATCTTTATTTAGAAGCTAAATTAGAAGGGAGTTTAAAGAATGGAAGATAATAAAGAACATAAAAGAATTATTATAATGCTAGCTATTATTGTTTTAATCATTCTTTTACTTATTTCTAGTTGTAGTTGTTCAGCTTTATTTTGGGGTAAAATTGGTGATATGTTTACTAATGAAAAAGATGTTGTTTTAAACGGTGATAGTGATAAAGAATTAAATATAAATGGAAGTTTAAAGTTTGATACTTTAAGTAGTGAAATGTTTGAAAGCGATGAAAATTTAAAAATTAGTTTTAGTTATGATAAAATTGCTCCAACATCTTTTAGTTGTACAACATCTGATGCTAGTATAGCTACTTGTTATGTAGAAAATAATTCAGTAGTTGTTAAGCCTAAAAAAGCAGGAGAAGTAATTGTTACTTTAGAGACTGAAACTAATAATATGTGTTTTCGAGCTACTACTAAGGTAACTATTAAAGAAACAAATCGTTATCTTAGTTTAACTAGTAATTATGGAACTATTGATTTAAGTTATAGTAATGAATTAATTATTGGTTATATTTTAACTAGATTAGATGGTGAAGTATCTGTTTTAATTGAAGATAATAAAATTTGTGATGTAATTATTAATAATGGAAGTTTAATTATTACTGGTAAGAATATTGG
>CANQZH010000117.1 GCA_947628245.1 uncultured Bacilli bacterium
GAAATGGTTTAGATAAAAAAACAATTAATTTTCTATTAAAAGAGCAAATACCTACTATTATATATGTATCTTGTAATCCAAAAACTTTAATAAGAGATTTAAATAAACTAACGACTAAATATGAACTAGTTACCCTTAAAGGATATGATATGTTTTCTTATACTAAACATACTGAATGCTTATGTATTTTAAACATACGTTAAGCTAGTAAATAAAATCTTTTTATGTTAAAATAAACGAAAAAGAGGGATAAAGATGAAGAAAAAAATAATGTTTATTTTTTTAGGAACATTTGCTTTTTTATTTATATTAGCAGCTGTATTATTTACAAATAATCAAGAAGATGAAAGACCAGTTTTAAAAGATGAACCTAAATTATATAAACCTCAAAATGGAACTACATATACTAAAATAGCAGATGCCAATTTAACTTCTTCTAATGCTGATGTTCATACTTTAATTAAATATGGACTAGAGCTTTATGGTCTTGCTAATAATCAGGATATTGAAGGTGATTTATTAACTACTTATGGGACAATATCCAAAATAACAAGTAAAGAAAATATTCCTATAAATGATTTAGAAACTAATAGCGAAGAGTTTTATGGAGCAATTATTGTTAGAATTTCATATGAAGAAATAATTGTACAACAAAATAATAATGTTTATAAGTTTTATCGAATAGGTGATTGATTTGCAAAAAGAATTATTAATTCCTGTAGGTAGTTTCGAAGCTTTAGAATATGCGGTTTTTAATGGCTGTGATGCTGTTTATTTAGCTGGTAAAAAATATGGTGCTAGAGCATATGCTAATAATTTTACTGATGATGAGTTAAAAAATGCTGTTTCATTTTGTCATTTATATGATGTAAAGGTTTATATAGCTTTAAATACTATGATTTTTGAAAGAGAATTTAAAGAAGTAATTAAATATGTACAATTTTTAATATCCATAAATGTTGATGCTTTAATTGTCTCAGATTTAGGTTTGATTTCCTATCTTCATCAAAATTATCCCCAAGTAGTAATTCACGCTTCAACCCAAGCTCATACTTTTAATCTTAATCAAGTTAAATTTTTAAAAGACTTAGGTGTTAAAAGAGTTGTAGTTGACCGTGAGTTATCTTTAACTGAAATTAAAAAATTTAAAAATATTATGGAAATTGAAGTATTTATTCACGGTGCTTTATGTGTTTGTTATTCAGGTAATTGTCTAATGAGTTACTTAACTAAAAATCGAAGTGGAAATCGTGGTTGCTGTGCCCAAAACTGTCGACTTCCATACCAATTACTTCATCATCATAAATTAATGAATTTAGAAGATAAATATTTATTATCAACTAAAGAATTAAATACTTCCTATCATTTAGAAGAACTTATGCAAAGTAATATTACTAGTTTTAAAGTTGAAGGAAGAATGAAAAGTCCTAGTTATGTTGGCTTTATTACTAAATTTTATCGAACTTTAATCGATAATTATCAAAAATTTGGTAAAGTTATAATTAATGATGAAGATATTGAAAAATTAAAAGTAATTTATAATCGCGAATTTACAGATGGTTATTTATTTAATAATGAAAATATCTATAATATGAAAAGTCCTAATCATCAAGGAATAGTAATTGGTAAAGTAATTGATTATAATCAAAAACAAATTAAAATTAAATTATTTAAAGATTTAAATCAAGAAGATGGTATAAGATTTGTTAAAGATAATTTAGGAATGATTGTTAATTTTTTATATAATGAAAAAGGTAAATTAATTAATAAAGCTTCTAAAGGAGATATTGTTTTTGTTGATAATAAAATTGATCTTAAAAATTTAGGTGAAGTAAGAAAAACAATTGATTATCAATTAGAAAAACAAATAAAAGAAATTCCTAAAAGAAAAATATCAATTGATGTTTCATTAGACATTACTTTAGATAATTTTTCCATAACAGTTACTGATAATAAAAATAAAATAACTTTGAATAAAACTATTTGTGAAGAATCGTTAAAAGTTATTACCAGTAAAGATGAAATTATAAATCAAATAAAAAAGACTGGTAATACTCCTTTTATAATAAAAAATATCACAATTAATTTAGAACCTAATTTATTCATACCTATTAAAAAAATAAATGAAATTAGAAGAGAAGTATTAGAAAAATTAGAAAGTGAAAGAAGCAAATGATAAGTGTTTTAATAAGAAATGAAGAACAATATAATATGGTTAAAAATTATAATTTAGATTGTATTTATACGGATAATTTAAATTTAGCTAATAAATATAATTTATATTATGAAGTTCCAAGAACTTATAATAAATTAACTAATTTACCATCTAAATTATTAATAAATGATGCAGGATTATTAACTGAAAATAATAAAACAATTATTACTAATTATTCTTTAAATGTAGCTAATAAAGAAACTATTTCTTTATTAATGAAATATAATGTAAAAAAAATTACTTTATCAGTTGAAGTAACTTTAGAAGAATTAAAATTTATGGATATTGTAAATTATCCTATAGAAGTTATTGTTTATGGCAAAGTATTAGCAATGTTTATTAAAAGCCATCCTATTATAAAAGATTCTAATTATGAATTAGTAGATTATCAAAATCATAAATATCCTATAAAAGTAGATGAAGAAGAACATCTTAGTATATACCATTATGAACCAATTAATAATATTGATAAAATAAATGAATATCAAAAATTAGGAATTAAATATTTTAGATTTGACTTTTTAGATGAAGATATAAAGAAAATTAAAAAAATATTAGATAGTATATTTTAATTTTCTTTTTCTTTGGTTATAATACCAATTGTTTTGAAGGAGAAATAGTTATGTTTTTAGAAAAAAAAGAAGAAAAAATTTTAAAAGAAAGAGAAGAGTATTTAAAATTAAAAGAACAAAAAAGTAAATTCCTTTATGATTTAATGGTAAATGGTGAATCAGACAATCAAGAATTTAGAAAAGTTGCCAGTAATTATACTAAATTAAAGTATAGTACTTTAACTTTAAGAGCTCTTATTAAAGATTTAAAAGCTTTAAATAGATGTCCTAAAAATAAAAATGTCTTTGGAATGAGTATTTTTGAAGAAAATACTTATAATCAAGTTAAAGTTTTATATCAAAAAATTAGGAGCAATGTTGAAACTTTATGTGAGAATATAGCTGATATTGATGATTTTAGAAAATATCATCAAATAGTTTTAAATGCCATATTATTTATGAGTGATGTTGATTTTAGTTTATATCGTAATGTTTATTCAGTTACTCTAAATTCAAATAATATAAATGAAGTTTTAAAGTTTAAAGATGCTTCTAATGTTTTTTGGAACTCACTTAAAGAAAATTGGGATTATAATACTTTCATTAAAAAAATTAGTATATACCGAGAATATCAATCTTTACTTTGGAGTGCAAATTTATATCATTATCAATTTGAAGAAGAAAATAAAGATAAAGATTTAAAAGAAAATCCCGCAAGAGTTATTGAACATAATCAAGAAATTTTAAATGATAACTTATATGATAAGAAAACCTTACTTGAAGCTAAAAAAATGATGTATGAACATGCTAAAAATGCTAAAAGTGAGGAAGAAGAACAAAATATTTTAAATGCTATCATAGCAACTAATCAAACATTAAAAAGGCAATAAAAATATTTGTCTTTACAATTATTAATTACTTTTGCTATAATCTCATCTTAAACACTTTTTGAAAGCTAAAAACTCCCTAGGCCTTTATTTATAAAGGATTGAGGAGTTTTCTTTGAT
>CANQZH010000118.1 GCA_947628245.1 uncultured Bacilli bacterium
AATCTTTATAATTTCTTAATTTAGAATAAACACAGATTGCTTGCATTCCTATACAAATTCCTAAAACTGGTAATTTATGTTGATAAGCATATTCTAAGGCATCGTAAATTAAAGGATTAATTGAATCACCACCTGGAATAAGTAGGGCATCACATTCTTTTAAACTATTAATTAAATAATCTTTTTCTAAATCAATTAAAAAAATTGGTTTTACCTTTTCTTTAATTAAAGGAGTTATATATCTTTCTAAATATTCATAAGATTTTAGATAAGGATTATCAACATCTTTAATTGTTGGAAAAATACCAATTTTTATTTTCTTCACAAATATCACCAATAAATTTTATTAACTTTTACTTAGTTTCATACCAATCAGTACCATAATCAGCACTTACTTTTAAAGGAACATCTAAATGAATAGTATTAATCATAATATCTTTAACAATTTTTTCAACTTTTTCTTTTTCTTCAGATATTACATCAAAGATTAATTCATCGTGAACTTGTAAAACCATTTTGGTTTTAATATTTTCTTCTTTAAATTTTCTAGCTATTTCAACCATTGCTTTTTTAATAATATCAGCACTTGTTCCTTGAATAGGTGTATTAAGTGCGATTCTTTCACCAGAATTTCTAACCATAAAATTAGTAGAAGTAAGTTCAGGTATTACTCTTTTACGATTAAATAAAGTTCTAACATAACCTTTAGAATAAGCTTCTTCAATAATACTATCCATATATTTTTTAACACCAGGATATAATTCATAATATTTATTAATAAATTGTTTAGCTTCTTTACTACTAATTTCTAAATTTTCTCCTAAACCAAAACCACTGATACCATAAACAATTCCAAAAATAACTGCTTTAGCTGTACTTCGCATTGTCTTAGATACTTCACTTTCACTAACACCATACATATCAGCCGCAACTTTAGTATGAATATCTTGATCATTTCTAAAAGCTTCTTGTAATTCTTTAGATCCAGAAATATGAGCTAAAATTCTTAATTCAATTTGACTATAATCACAACTTAAAAATTCCGAATTTTCAGGGAAAAAAGCTTTTCTAATTTTTTTACCTTCACTATTTCTAACCGGAATATTTTGCAAATTTGGTTCAGTTGAAGATAATCTACCAGTTCTTGCATAATTTTGTTTAAAAATAGTATGAACTTTACCATCAGGAAAAATATAATTTTCCATTCCCTCAATATAAGTAGAATATAATTTAGTAATATTACGATATTCTAAAACTTTATTAACAATTGGATGTAAACCAGCTAATTTATTTAAGACTTTAACATCAGTTTTAAAACCTTTAACATTTTTCTTAGCACCAGGTAAACCTAATTTAATAAATAATATCTCACCTAATTGTTTAGGACTTCCAATATTAAATTTTTCCCCAGCTAAATCGTATATTTCATTAGTTAAAACATCAATTTGCTCTTTTAATTCAACTTTCATCTCATCTAAAAGTTCTTTCTTAACTAATATTCCAGCCATTTCCATATCAGCTAGAACAGGAGCTAAAGGAAACTCTATTTCTTCATATAATTTTAGCATTTCTTCTTCCTTTAACTTTTCTTTAGCTTCATTAATAAAATCAAATAAGAATCTAGATTTTAAACTAATATCTTTTTTAAGCCGATCATTTAAACCTAAACCTTTTTTATATACATCATCTAAAAATTGTACTTCATAACCATTAGGAACCATATAATAAGCTATATCATCTTTAGAACTATCACTTAATAAAGATTCAATAATCATATAATCATCAACTACATTTAGATCACAAATATTAGCTTTTTTAAAAGCAACAATTACTTTTTTATAATCATAAGTTACTATTTTCTTATCTTTAATTTTTAAAATTACCTCATTAATTAAATCTTTATTAATAAAATAAGAACCTTTTTGACAAGTAAGACCCATTCCTAAAATAGAAGCCCGAAAATAATTTAACTCACTTAATTCTAAATATAAGCCATATTCTTCTTCAATTGGTAAATCATCAATATTTTTAATTTCTTCAAAATGATGTTCAATTTGATTTTCTTTATTTTGAATAGATTTTAAGAAAGAATAAAATTCTAATTCTTCATAAATGGCAATTAATTCTTCATCTTCTTTAGGAATATATTTTATATCTTCTAAATCTTTAATACCTAAAGGAACATCACGATAGATAGTAGCAATTTCTTTACTCATAAAAGCATTATCTCGATCATTTTCTAATTTTTCTTTAGTCTTGCCTTTAATATTATCAATATTTTCATAAATTCCTTCTAAGCTACCATATTTTTGTAATAAATCTAAAGCTGTTTTTTCACCAATTCCTCTTACCCCTGGAATATTATCAGATGAATCACCAGCTAAAGCTTTCATATCAATTATTTTAATAGGTTCGATACCATAATCAGCCATAAAACTAAGAGGATTATAACGAATATAATCTTTTTGTTTTAACAATTTCATTTCTAATTGAGGACTTACTAATTGTAATAAATCACGATCAGATGAAATAATCATTCCTACAAAATCAGGATCTTCTTCGACCATTTTAGCAAAAGTTCCAATTATATCATCAGCTTCATAAGGTGCAAGTTCAAAATAAGGGATACCCATTGCTTTTAATATCTTACGAGCATAAGGTTCTTGCATATGTAATTCATCAGGTGTATGTTTTCTTCCCTCTTTATAAAAATCATATTTTTCTTTCCGAAAATTTTTACCAATATCAAACGCTACAGCAATATATGTTGGTTTTTCTTCTTCAATAATTTTATTCATCATATTTATAAAACCATATAAAGCATTTGTTGGAAAACCTCTACTATTTTTTAAGAGGTTTCCTGTATAAGCAGTTGCATAATAACTTCTAAATAATAAATTATTACCATCAACTAAAATTATATTTTTCATTACTACCACATTCCTTTAAATAATTATATCATATACATATAAATACAGGAAATAAAATGTCGTCTATTTAACAAAATTATTAATTTCATCTACTGTATAACCTTTAGCCATAAGTTTCATTTTTACTTGAAATTCTAAATTACTTCCATCATATTTTTTACTAAGTTTATTTTTAATTTTAAGATATTCTTTATTTAAAACATCCCTATTAGTTTCAATTTTAATTTTACTTAAAGTATTTTCAATATATTTTAATTCATAACCATTATTTAATAAATAATTTTTAACTTTATTAATTATTAATTGTTTACTATCTTTATGATTAGCATTAACTTTTTTTAAAGCTAGTTTATCGCATTTTTCTTGCCAAGTTAAATCAGGTATTTCATTTAATTTATTAATAATCAATTCTTTATCTAAACCTAAATTAATTAATTTTTGCTTAATTTTTAATTTACCTTCGCTACTAAATCTTAAACAATCACTTAAATAAGCATTTATATAAACATCTTCATCAAGATATTTTTCTTTAACTAATTTATTAATACATTTATTAATTTCATCTTTATTAAACTTTTTATCTAAATATTTAATAACTTCTTTTTTAGTCCGCATTTTATGACTAAGATATTTAAGAGCTTCATAATAACAATCTAATTCTTGGTTAGCTTTAAGAATTAGAACTAATTCATTTTTAGTTATTTCTTTTTTTAACAATAAATTATATTTAATAATAATATCATCATATAAAGAATATTCTTGATTATCAATTGTTACTAAATAAGTATTTTTTTT
>CANQZH010000119.1 GCA_947628245.1 uncultured Bacilli bacterium
TACTTAATATAAATCCTTCAACTTTGGTTATCACATTAATCACATCTTTCCTTTATACATTAAATAATATTCTATTTTACCAGTTTCTTTAAATAATTTCCAGGCTTCTTTTTTATCCATTTTTAATCCTTCTTTCTAATTATATCTTGCTTAGAAAAAAGAATTTTTATTCACTTATTTCAAATTTAATTCATCAAAGCCTAAATTCTTTAATGAAGATTCTTTTTCTTTCCAATTTTTAATAGTTCTTACATATAATTCTAAATAAACTTTTTTATTTAACATTTTCTCCATTTCACTTCGAGCAGCCATCCCCACAATTTTTAATCTTTCACCCTTTTTCCCAATAACAATCTTTTTTAGAGAATCCCGATCAACAATAATATCAACATTAATAACTACCACATTTTCTTTTTCTTCAAATTTAGTCGTTAAACAAGTAATACTATGAGGTATTTCATCTTCTGTAACTCTTAATAATTTTTCTCTAACAAGTTCACTAACCATAAAAGATTTAGAACTACTAGTAATAGTATCCAAATCAAAATAACGAACATTATCAGTTAAATACTTTTTAATAACTTCAATTAAATGTTTAGTATTATCTTTCTTTAAAGCACTTATTGGTACAATTTCTGAAAAATCTAAATAATCTTGATATTCTCTAATCATTAAAATTAATTTTTCCCGACTAATTAAATCAATTTTATTTAAAATAAGAAAAACCGGTACTTTATTTTTTCTTAAAGATTCCATTATAAAACGATCGCCACTACCAATACCTTTAGAGGCATCAACAACAAATAAAATAACATCAACATCTTTAGTTAAAGAATAAGATTCTTTATTTAAAATACGCCCTAATTTAGATTCCGGTTTATGAATACCAGGCGAATCTAAAAAAACAATTTGATAATTATCTTCATTATAAATTCCTTGAATAACATTTCTTGTTGTCTGAGCTTTATCAGATGTAATTGCAACTTTATAATTTAATAAAGAATTTATAAGAGTTGATTTACCAACATTAGGTCTACCTATAATACTTACAAACCCACTACGCATATATACCTCCTATCTATTAATATTTGCAATATTTAATATATCATCTTGTTTTTGAAACATAATCTTTTCATCTTCTAAACTTTTTGTATGATCATAACCTAATAAATGAAGAAGCCCGTGAACTACTAAAAAAGATAACTCTCTTTTTTCACTATGACCATAACTTTTAGCTTGTTCCATCATTTTTGGAATACATATATAAATATCTCCTAAAATTTTAATTGGATCATAAACACTTTCATTATCTAAAAAAGCAAAAGAAATAACATCCGTAACTTTATCAATACCCCTATACTCTCTATTAATTTTTTGAATCTCTTCATCAGATACAAAAATAACCGAAAAATACGAATCTTTAACTTTTTCATAATCCAAAGCAATATTTAAAACATCATCTAAATAACTATAATCTTTATCATAGCCAAATTCATCATTAATATCAAAATCATTCATCTAAAACCACCCTAAACCAATAAATCTTGTAAAATAAATTAAGAAAATTACTAAAAGAATAATACAAATTATATTATAAAAAGCATCACTTCTAAAAAATCTAGGTAAATGTTTAGAAATAGCATTTAACGAGATAAATAAGAAGAATCCTAAAATAGAACCAACAACATTTAATAAAATATCATCAATATCAAAACTTCTTCCAATATAATGTTGAACAACTTCTACAGTAAAAGAAGTAATAATACTAATAAATAAAATATGACTTACTTTATTAGCTTTAACATAACTAGAAACAAAATACCCAAATGGTAAAAAAATTAAAATATTACCAATAACATTTAAATTAAAAGCAGCACTTCCCACTTTATAACGCATTATTTCAGTAAAAGGAATAATATTAATTCCACTAGTTGTATTAAGTTCTGTATCAGTAAGTAATTGGAATAACAACATCGCATAAATAATAAAAACTAAATTTAAAAATTCTTTATAAAAAATAAACTTTTCATTATTAACTTTTATCGCAGTTATTCGCATAGTTACTAAAACAATTAAAAAGATAACTAACATAGGCCATATCTCTTTTAACGTTGTTGATAGTATTTTCATTTCCATAAAAGCATCACTTCAATTCCTTTTTATAAAACTATTTTACTATTAAAAAGGTAATATTTCAAATTAAAATGATTGTTGTTCACCAATTTGCTCAGATAAAGCAATAAAATATACAACTTCTAAAGCATTATCTAACTTATTTTTTTGTAAAATCTTTTTCGTAATAATTTCTTCATTATCACTTAATATTTGTTTAACTTTTTCTAAAAGTAAATTATCAGCTAAAAGATTTAATTCATCTTCATTATAATCAATTGTTTTTTTAATAACTTCTTTTTGTTTAACAAAAGAAAAAGTTGTATTAAATAAAGTAAATAAAGGATAAGTTTCAACTTCATAATCTTTTAATCGACTTCTAAAAATAAAATCATTATAACTATTATTCTTAATTTTAAAATTATAGCGAACTTTTCCCGTTAAAACATTTTCTATCTTACTTAAAGGTACTTTAATAGTAGCTTTATACCATACCTCAGCATAAACATCACCAGTAGCACATACAACATCTTTAACTTCTTCATCTTTCTTTAAAGTACCAGAAATTAAAATATCCCCTTTTTTAACAACATCATTAGTTTTAACTAAAGCTTCACCCTTACTATAAATAATCTTTTTAACAAGACCATCTTTAATAGCCACAATATTACAAGCATCTTTAACGACTTCTTCTTCTAAAACTTTTCTTTCTTCTACTCTAACAATATAATTCATACCCTTTACTTCAATCTCTAACCATTCTAATTTAGTAGGATACTCATTTAAAATACTTTCCTTAATCTCTTCTATCTCTTTAAAACTTTTCTTCCAAGTATTTTTTCTAATTCCCTTTTTCTCTAAAGCAGAAGTAAGTAAATCTCTAATTTCTTGATTAGAATGAATAATCTCTACTTTAACAATTAAATGAGTCAATAAATAAAAAACAATTAACCCAATAATTAAAGATAATATAAAAATATAATATTTTTTTAAAAATATTTTAACTTTAACAATCCCAGTTTCATCAACAACTTTAATTTTAGTATAACTAATTTTCTTTAATAAATTTTTATCTTCTTTTTTAACTTTAAAATAAAAATATTTCTCATCTTCATAAGAATCAAATATAAACAACTTATTTTTATAACACCTTAATAATAAACGATTCTTATCATTTAAACGAACTTTAATCCATAAATAATTCAACAGATAAACCTCATTTCTAATATCTTACCACTAACTAAAATTTCATTTTTAGTTAATTTCAAAACTCTAAAATCATCACCCTTAACTAATAATTTAAATTTTTCTAATTGTAAATTAATTTCATTTTCATTTAAAGTTAAAACATCAATAAATTCATAAACGTGTAAATATTGATCCCAAATATCAATAAAATAATCTTGATCAAACAAAAAACTTTTAACAGTTTTATATAGATGCATCAATATCACCTAATAAAATATATGAAAAAAATAAGAATTATACTAAAATATTTCGGTTCGGGACGACAACCGCCGTCCACGAACCACCCCTAACTCGCGCTTTGAAGACGGAATGGATTATCAAAAGTTCCATCCCCGTCAGAGATTGTCACATTCG
>CANQZH010000120.1 GCA_947628245.1 uncultured Bacilli bacterium
TCCATAATTCATTATATCATCCTCTCTTTCTTATATTTTTGCATAATAAAAGATACTTTTATCAAGTACCTTAAACCCTTGTATTTACTTACCAAAATAGCCATTTCTTCTATTTTTGGATTTAACCGATACCTCCATGTCCTGGGTCAATAGCAATAATTTTGCCACTTAATGGTCCACTTGCAAATGATGGTCTAACATATAAAATGGAAGTAAAGATACAAAAAACTAAAAAGCTAATAAAATATTTTTTCATAAATCATCTATATAGTATATGAAAGAAAAAATGAAATTATTTTAAGTTAAATTTCTTCATTATAAAAAAATTTTTTATATTTTATAAGGCATTTTTATTATTCGATGGTTACTCCCCCATCAACGACTACTGTTGCTCCTATCATATAAGATGATAAGTCACTTGATAGAAATAATACAACATTAGCTATTTCTTCAGGGGTAGCTAAACGTCCTAAAGGAATTCGCGTACAAAATTTTTGATAAGTTTCTGGGTCATTGTCTCTAACATTTTTAATTAAAGGAGTCTCAGTTACCCCAGGACATATAGCATTAATTCGAATATTATTTTGACATTCTTCTAAAGCTACTGATTTTGTTAAACCTAAAACGGCGTGTTTACTGGTGTTATATGGAACAATCCCAGGATTACCTAATATTCCAGATGTTGATGAAACGTTTACGATTGTTCCTCCTTCATTTTGATGCATTGCCTTAATTTCTTCTTGGCAACATAGAAAAACTCCTTTTACATCTAAGGCAATTACCTCATCTAAATTTTCAATTGGCGTATCTACTAAGTTAATAGTTGCACTAGATTTACCAGCATTGTTACAAGCACAATCTAAATGACCATAATTATTAATCGTAAATTCAACCATTTTTTTAACATCATTTTTTTGGGTAACATCAGCTTTAAATGGTAAAGCTTCTCCCCCATTTTCTTTTATTTCTTGAGCAACTTTAGTGGCATTTTCCATATTAATATCGGCAATTACAACTTTTGCTCCTTCTTTAGCATATACTTTAGCAATAGCTTCACCTATTCCTTGTCCACCTCCAGTTACAATTGCTACTTTATTTGATAATAACATAAATTTTTCCTCCCTATCTTTTTTTAGTATACATTATCTTTAATAAAAAAAGATATAATTATTTTTATAATTTGACAGCTAAAATTTTAAAAAAGATTAATGTTATTTTTAGTGAACATTATTAGTAAAAGGGATTTTTCACCTTACATGATGATTCATAATATTTGATAAAAAGATTATGTCGTGTTTATTAATTAAAACAATAACTAATTTATTTTCTTTTTAATGATTTTACATTATCGTTATTTTTCAATAAAGATAATATTTCTACTTCTTTTTGCTTAATCTCATTAATCGTTAGATTAAAATGTCTTGCTAATTCTTCGTCATTATAATTTTCTTGATATTTTAACATAATGAGTGATAAATCTTCAGGTGGTAAAGCTGATAATACTTGCATCATATTCGAACTAAATGAAATATTATCTAAACTCTCAGATGGAACAATAGGATCAGCTAAATAATCGATTTTTAATTTTTCTTTTCTTGTGCCTCTATCGATAGAAAATTTAGCATCATTTAATGATAAACTATTATTTTGTTTTTTGTATTTTTTTAAATAAATTCTAAAATAACCCTTTATAGTTATATCCATATATTTAATTATTTGACCATATATATTTAAATTAATACGATTTATTACCATAAGTAGGTAATATTTTATTTCACTTTCAAAATCTTCATAATTACTATTATTAACTTTAATTTCATAGTTTCTACATAAGGAAAATATTGTTTTATTAATATATTTTTTTTGCCTTAGTAATATTTCATTTCTTGAATCATATAATTCGCTTTTATAGATACCTATTAAATCATATAATTCAAAATTTTCTATATTCTTATGGAAATTTTTTAAATTATCAATTAAATTAAAAATATCTTTTATTTTTTTGTCAGTAATTACTTTACAATCATTATTAATTTTTTTATCAGAAAAATACCATATCATATTAATTGCTTGATTATATGAAAAATCCATATTAACTAACTCAATTACATTTTCAAAATCAATCTTTAAAAAATTACATATATCTTTTATTTCATCAATACTACTTATTTTATTATTTTTTAGCTTATCAAATATTTCATTTATTTTATCCATATGCAATCTATCTTCATATTTTTTTATTGCTAAGGCCATAATTTGTTCACTATCTAGTGAATCATTTTTAGACTCCAATGTTTTAATTCTTCGCCAAATTGCTAAATAAGGATATCCATTTATATCACAAAACTTTGCTAAAGATTGATTTTGAAAATAATATTTTGTTTTTACTGGTGGATGTTCTACATAATAATCTACAATTTGTTTTATTGCTTCAGTAATAGATAGATTGGTATTATCAGCATATTCATATAAGTATTTTTGAATAACTGTAATATAATTTAGACCAATACTATTGCAATATTTTATAAGGGGTATTTCATTATAGTAATATTTTATAGAAAATTTTTGATAAGATTCCACACATTCATCAATGATTTCTTGTAAGGGTTTATCACTTTTGATTTGTTTTCTTAAAATAGCACAGCGAATAGAACTTGCATTTAAGTTATTTTGTTTGGCGTAGTCTTTTAAAGGTATACCTTGATAATAATAAATTATTCCATACCTATTTATTGTATTTATACCTTCATCAATTAAATCATCAATACTTTTTGTACTACCCTTTGCTAATTTTCTTTTTACAAAAGATACTACACTATAATAGGATAAATCATTTTGTTTACAATATTCTATTAATGTTAATCCTTTATATAAATATTTAGGTTCAAACGGTTGATATTTATTCATAATTGCTTCAACAAATTCATCATCACTTAACCCTTTAAAGTTATCAGTATTTCTATATCTGCTCATATAAGCAAGTATATTTACATAATTTAAATTATTTTCATCACAGTATTGTTTTAGGGGTATGCCTAAATAGTAATATTTATAAATTCCTTTATGTTTTTTATCTAAATATTTTTTAATCAATTCTTCATTAGATAAATTTGGATTTTTCTTTTTTTCTCTATCAATATAGGTTCTAATAATATTGTAATTTATTCCATTATGACTTTCACAATATTTTTTTAAAGGAATACCTTGATAAAAATATTTAAAATTTTGATTATCAAATTCTTCCATTGCTAAAATTACTAATTCATCATTTGCTAATTTTGAATTTTGTTTTTTTAAATTATTTATTCTAGAGTGAATAGTTTTTATGTTAATACCATTATCTAGACAATATTGTCTTAATGATATACCTTTATATATATATTTAATACTTCCCCTACCATAAGCTTCAATAACCATATTTATAATTTCTTGTTCAGTGTAATTTTCATATTTTTTATTTTGTTTCTTTTTCCATATTCTTGAGCGTATAGTACTTATATTAATATCATTATCTTTACAATATTTAGATAAGGGTATGCCATTATAATAATATTTACTTTCTTGCATAACACCACCACCAAATCAATTGTATTATATCGCTATATATAAAAATTTTTAAGTAAATTATTCTTTTCAAAAATATTCTTTTTTACTAAAAAAAATAAAA
>CANQZH010000121.1 GCA_947628245.1 uncultured Bacilli bacterium
TCGAACTTTTTGTCAAAATGATGCTCATTTATTTGTTAGTCAAGAACAAATTGGCAGTGAAGTTAAGAGTGTTGTTGATTTAATTATGGAAGTTTATAATGAATTAAATATTAAAAATTTTCATTTTGAATTATCGCTTAGAGATCCGGCTGATAAAGTAAAATATTATCCTGATGATGAAATGTGGGAAAATGCCGAGAATACTTTAAGAAAAATATTAAAAGAATATAATATTGATTATGTTGAAAAAATTGGGGAAGCAGCCTTTTATGGACCTAAGTTAGATGTTCAAGTAAAACCGGCTATTGGACCAGAGTATACTTTATCAACTTGTCAATTAGATTTTTGTCTTCCAATGAAATTTGATTTAACTTATATTGATAGTGAAGGTAAAAAACAAACTCCAGTAGTTATTCACCGAGCTATTTTAGGTTCACTTGATCGTTTTATTGCGTATATTATTGAAGAATATAAAGGAGCTTTACCTTTATGGTTAAGTCCTGTACAAGTTAATGTTATTCCAGTAAATAATGAATATCATTTAGAATATGCTAGAAAAATTGTTAATCTATTAAAAGATTCAAATATTCGAGTTAATTTAGATGAACGAAATGAAAAATTAAGTTATAAAATGAGAGAATCAGTTATTAAAAAAATACCATATACTTTAATATTAGGTGGTAAAGAAATGGATAGTAATTCAATTAGTTATCGAAAATATAAATCAGAAGAGACTGTTAATATGTCTACTGAAGAGTTTATTACTAAAATTAAAGAAGAAATTAAGAATAAAAGTTTTGAATAATTTTAATTATTTGTTATAATAATTTTAGAAATCGCAAAAAAGATATGATAAAATTTGATTCTTTAATAGAGAGCTTATGGTTGGTGAAAATAAGTAAAGATAAAATTTTATTTCTCCTTTTTAGAGGATTTAATAAATCCCGGATAATATCCGTTATCAAGTATTTTAAGTTAAAGAAAGGATGGCACCGTCTATTAGACTCCTTAGTTTGTCATCTTTTTTATATGAAAGGATTAGTATGAGAAAAGTAAAAATTAACGCTATTTATCGGCATTTTAAAGGAGATTATTACCAAGTTGTTGATATTGCTAGACACTCGGAAACGAAAGAAGATTTTGTTGTGTATCGGGCTTTATATGGTGATTGTTGTTTATGGATAAGACCTTTAGAAATGTTTTTAGAAGAAGTTGATCATATAAAGTATCCAAATGTTAAACAAAAATATCGTTTTACTAAAGTAAATATTGAAAGTGTAAGGAAGGATTGATAATATGATAAGTATTGATTTAATTAGAAATAATAAAGAATTAGTAAAAGAAAATATTAAAAAGAAATTTCAAGATCAAAAGTTAGGATTAGTTGATGAAGTATATGAAATGGATATTGAATATCGTAAAATAAAAGTTTTAGCTGATGAGAAAAGAAGTAAAGTAAATAGTTTAAGTAAAGAAATTGGTAATTTAATGGCTAATAAAAAGATTGATGAAGCTAATAAGATTAAAGAAGAAATTAGTTTGATTAAAAAAGAAATTCCAACTTTAGAAGAAAAAGAAATAGAGTTAGAAAATGAAATTAATAAAAGAATGAGAGTTATTCCAAATATCATTGCAAGTGATGTACCAATTGGTAAAGATGATAGTGAAAACGTAGAAGAAATGCGTTTTGGAGAACCTATTGTTCCAGCTTATGAAATACCATATCATGCTGATATTATGGCCAGTTTTAATGGCTTAGATAAAGATGCTGCTGGAAGAGTTAGTGGTAATGGTTTTTATTATTTGATGGGTGATATAGCAAGACTTCATTCAGCTGTTTTAGCTTATGCTAGAGATTTTATGATTGATAAAGGTTTTACTTATTGTATTCCACCATTTATGATTCATGGGGATGCTGTAAGTGGTGTAATGTCTTTTGAAGAACAAGAAAATATGATGTATAAGATTGAAAATGAAGATTTATATTTGATTGGAACTAGTGAACATTCAATGATTGCTAAATTTAAAGATCAAATTTTAAAGGAAAGTGATTTACCAATTACAATGACTTCTTATTCTCCTTGTTTTAGAAAAGAAGTAGGAGCTCATGGAATTGAAGAACGAGGAGTATATCGTATTCATCAATTTGAAAAACAAGAGATGGTTGTATTATGTAAAAAAGAAGATTCTGAAGAATGGTATAATAAAATGTGGAATTATTCGGTAGAATTATTTAGAAGTTTAAATATTCCTGTTCGTAAACTTATTTGTTGTTCTGGAGATTTAGCTGATTTAAAATATCGTTCTTGTGATATTGAAGCTTGGAGTCCAAGACAAAAAGCTTATTTTGAAGTATGTTCTTGTTCTAATTTAACTGATGCTCAAGCAAGAAGATTAAAAATAAGATATAAAAATAGTGATGGTGAAAAAGAATTTGTTCATACTTTAAATAATACGGTAATTGCTCCACCAAGAATGTTAATTGCTTTTTTAGAAAATAATTTACAAGAAGATGGAAGTGTTATAATTCCTAAAGTTTTACAGCCTTATATGGGTGGTAAAGAAAAACTAGAAAAGAAGTAACTGTTATTAAAAAGAAGTATACTATCATTTGAGAATTTATTATTAATACTTCTTTTTATTTAATATATCTTTTATATTTTTAAAAAGTTAGGTTATATTGAAAAAAATGCTACAAGTGGCAAAAGTCTTTAACAAAAAATTTTTCCAATTCAACAAAAAAAATATAAAAAATATAAAGTTTTTCCAATTCAACCAAAAAACTTTATATTTAAATAATTTTATTATATAATATAAATGAAGAGGTGAAATACTATGTTAAAAAGGAGTTACTATTTAAATAGAATTAAGGATTTTTATCATATAAACTCTTTAATAAAAATTTTATGTGGTTTAAGAAGAAGTGGTAAATCTGTAATATTGCAACAAATAATAGAAGAGATAAAAGAAAGTGGAGTTAAAGATAATCATATTATATATATTAATTTTGAATCTCTTGATTATGCTAATATAACAAATGCAATAGAATTAAATAATTATATTAAAAGTTTAGTGAAAGATAAAAGTACTTATTATATATTTTTAGATGAAGTTCAAAAAGTAGAAGAGTTTGAAAAAGCTGTTAATTCTTTAAGAGTTACCAATCAATTTAGTATTTTTATTACTGGTTCAAATAGTAAGATGACTTTTTTAGAATTATCAACGGATTTATCAGGTAGATATGTAAGTTTTAGAATTAATCCTTTATCTTTTAAAGAAGCTGTTGAAATAACGAATACTAAACCAGAAAATTATTTTGATTTATTATTAGATATTTTTGAATGGGGGACTTTGCCTCAAAGATTTTCTTTTGAAAATAATGATTCAAAAGAAAATTATATTAGAGATGTTTATGATTCAATACTTCTTAAAGATGTTGTAGAAAGACTTGGAATATCTGATGTTACTTCATTTAATAAAATACTTCAGTATATTTTGGAAACTGAGACGAGAAAATTTTCAGCAACAAATGTTTTAGATTATTTAGATAAGAATGGTAATAAGGTTGCAACAGATACATTATATAAATATTTAGAAGCACTTTGTTCGACTTTCATTATTAATAGAGTTTATAGGTATGA
>CANQZH010000122.1 GCA_947628245.1 uncultured Bacilli bacterium
TAGTGAAGATGAAAGAATAAGTAATGCTTTAAAATATCTTGTAGTTTATGTTGGTAATGATTTAAAAGTTTTAGAAAGATTGTAAATTGATTTTTTATACAATCTTTTTTTGATTATAAAATTAATTAATTTGCCAAAAATTGTGATTGAAAAACATTAGTATATTTGGTACAATGATAAAGTAGATTAATAACATTGAAAGGATAGATAATAGTATGGCATTTAACAAATTAAAAAATATTTTTGTAGATAAGGAAGATCAAGCTGTTTCGAATGAAGATGAATTTTATAATGTTAGTCAAGAAGAATCTTTAAAAGAAGCTGAAAAAACTGGTAATAAAATGATTTTGATGGAACCTCGTGCTTATTCAGAATCTCAACAAATAGCTGATCATTTAAAAAATCGTAATAGTGTGGTTGTTAATTTTAAGAGAGTTACAAGTGCTCAAGCTAAAAGAATTATTGACTTTTTGACGGGATGTGTTTATTCTATAGGTGGAACGATGCAAAAGATAGGTGTAGGTATTTATTTATGTACACCAAATAATGTTAATATTCAGGGTAAAATAACTGATGAAAACGAAAAACCAGCTAAACCTAATAATGAAAGTGATGATATAGACTGGTAATATCTTTTTGCTAAATAAGTAAAGAAGGTGAAGCGTGAAAAAGTTTAGTAAAAGTTTTAATGGTTATAGTAAAAGTGAAGTAAATGAGTTTGTAGCAAGAGTTACTAAAGAATATGAAAATATGTTAGAAAATTTAAAAGCTAGAGACCGGGAAAATAAAGAATTAAAAGATAAACTTTTACAATATCAAAATATGGAAAATACTTTGAATCGTGCTTTGCTTGTAGCAGAAGATGCTTCAAATCAAATTAAGAGAATGGCTAGAGATGAATCTAAAACAATTGTTGATGATGCTAGAAGAAATGCTTCTAGAATTGTTAATGATGCTTTAATGAAAGCTCAAAAATTAGAAGATGATGCTGAAAATTTAAGAAGAAAGATTATTATCTTTAAAAAACGTTTTAGAGCAGCTGTTGAAAGTGAACTTGAGGCTATTGATCAAATTAATGATGAATTATAAGGCTTATAGCCTTTTTTTAAATAGGAGGAAATTATGGAGTTAGTTAAAGTTGGAGAATCTACTTATTATATTAGTAATCGAACTAATATTGGTGTTTTTAAATTAAATGATAAAGATGTTTGTTTAATTGATACAGGAAATGATGAAGATGCTGGTAAGAAAATTCTTAAAATATTAAATGAAGAAAATTTAAATGTTAAATATATTATTAATACTCATTCACATGCTGATCATATTGGAGGTAATAAAATTATTAAAAAAAGATGTGATTGTGAAATATTGGCTAGTGATGTTGAGAAGTGTTTTATTAATAATCCTTTATTTGAACCTACTTTTTTATATGGCTCTAAAATATTTAGAGAATTAGATAATAAATTTTTAAGGGCTAATGAATCTGATTGTCAAAGTTTAAAAGAAATTAATGGTTTAGAGTATATTTCTTTAAAGGGTCATTCTTATAATATGATTGGGGTTAAAACTAAAGATAATGTTTATTTTTTAGGGGATGCTTTAGTAAGTGAAGAAACAATTAATAAATATCATTTATTCTTTTTATATGATGTTAGAGAATATTTAAATACTTTAGATTATTTAGAGACTTTAGAAGGAAAGTTTTATATTCCAGCACATACTCAAGTAGTAGCTAATTTATTTCCGTTAATTAATATTAATCGTAATAAAATTAAAGAAATATGTGATGTTATTTTAAATATTTGTGATGGTAAAAATATTGATAATATTGTTAAAGAAGTTTTTACATTTTATCAATTAAAGATGAATTGTAATCAATATTTTTTAGTTTCTTCAACTATTAAGGCTTATTTAACTTATTTATTAGAAGAAGAAAAGATTAAGTATGAGTTTATTAATAATGAAATGTTATGGTTTAAAATAAATTAAGAACATCTTCACAACTTTCTCATTTATATATAAAAGGAGGGAGTAGGTTATGGATGTTGTTTTAGGAATTTTAATACCATTTATTGGGACATCTTTAGGTTCTTGTATTGTCTTTTTTATGAAAGATAAAATTCAAAGTAATTTAGAAAAATTTTTATTAGGATTTGCTAGTGGAGTTATGATTGCAGCATCTATTTGGTCTTTATTAATACCAGCTATTGAAATGACTAATAATGGTTGGGTTAGTCCAGCATTTGGGTTTTTAATGGGTATTTTGTTTTTAACTTTTATTGATAAAATAACTAATGGTTATGAAGAAGATAAATCGATGTTAGTTTTTGCAGTTACACTTCATAATTTACCAGAGGGAATGGCTGTTGGGGTTATTTTTGCAGCTTTTTTAACAGGAAGTGTAGGTGTTACTTTAGCAAGTGCTTATGCTTTAGCAATAGGTATTGCAATTCAAAATTTCCCAGAAGGAGCTATTATATCTTTACCGATGAAAGCTAGTGGTTCTAGTAAGTTAAAAGCTTTTATTTATGGGGTATTATCAGGAGTTGTTGAGCCAATTGGGGCTTTTCTTACGATATCTTTAACTAAATTTGTTGTTCCGATTTTACCTTTTATGTTGTCTTTTGCTGCTGGAGCAATGATTTATGTTGTTGTAGAAGAATTAGTGCCTGAAATAAATAGTAAAGAAAAAAATGCTAAAGGAATTATTGGAGTTGCTTTAGGATTTATTGTTATGATGGTTTTAGATATAACTTTAGGATGATATATTATATAAAATTTATAATTTTTAGTTTTTGGTTTTAGAAAATATGGTATTATTACATTATAGAGAAAAATAGATGGTGATGATATGAATAAAAATATAAAATCAGTATTAAAAACCGAATCAAAAGTAATAGCATATGTTGTAATATGTTTAGTAATAATAATATTGGGAATAAGTTATGCATTATTTTTTCAAGTAAAGAAAAATGAAAAAAATCAAATAGTAAAAGCAGGAATATTAGAGTTTACATATGAAAATGGTTCAGAAATAACTACAGAAGGTAATGAAGATTGTTTTATACCAACAAATTATAATGATGCTATAACCCATAGTGAATGTGAATATAATGTAAGTATAACAAATTCAGGAACATTACCAGGAGTATATAGTTTAACATTATCATCTATTGTTCAAAATAATCCATTAAGCTTAGATAAATTAAAAGTAATTTTAAAAAAAGAAGGAACAGTAGAAAGTACAACAACAATATCAGAATTAAATAATGAAATCTTAGTGGAAAATGAAAAAATACCAGCAGGAGGATTAATAAATTATACAGTTCAAGTATTTGTAGATGAAGAGACAATATTAGCAACAGATGATGAAAAAGAAATAGCTTTACAAATAAATGGAAGAGCAGAAGTAAGTACAGATGAAGGAATAAATCCAAGTGTTGAAGTAGAACAAGATGGAGGTGCAGTAAAATTATTAGAACAAAGAGCCAAAGAAGAATAAGCAAAACCTGAACCTGAGTTAATGTATGATGATACGGATGATAGAAATTTAAGATATGTAGGAGAAAACCCAAATAACTATATAGATATAGTAGACATATTTTTATTACTTCTTCCAATAATCCTTGGAAAGAGTTTA
>CANQZH010000123.1 GCA_947628245.1 uncultured Bacilli bacterium
TTAACATATTTATATAACTCATCATCATAAAAATTATTAATAACTTTATAATTTTTTCCATCATAAATCGTAACTTCTTTAACAAACTCACACAAAAAATCCATATTACTTTCAATTAAAACAATACCTATTTTTTGTTTATTAACTAAATTTCTTAACAATCTTTTAAAATATTGTTGTTCACTATAAATTAATTTAGAAAACATTTCTTTAATAATTAAAGTTTTATTATTTTTAAGAAGATAAAACGCTAAACGAACTTTAATTCTTTCTATTCTAGATAAATAACATAATTTAACATTTAAAATTTTTTCATCTAATAAAACCATTTTCAAAGCTTTTGGATATTTAGTTGAAAAACTTAAAAAGTCTGAAACACTAATTTCATCTTCAAAAACTTTATCACTAATTATATTTTCATTTTTAAATAAATTTTTAGGAGGATTAACTATAACTTTTATTTTTCCTTTTTCGATTTCCATAAAGCCTCCTTTAATTCTTCTTTATTATAACAAATTTTATCTAATAAGCCATAATACTTTAATTGGGTACTTAAATTAACATAAAAAGGTAAAGAATAGCCTAATAATTTCATTAGTTTTTCTTCTTGTAAGATTAATTTAGTATCACCTTCCATTGCTACTTTTCCATCAAACATTACTATTGTATAAGGAAAATTAATTATATCTTCAACATCACTTGTTAAATAAATAACTTTAATATTTTTTTCTTCTAAATATTTAAAGATTTTAACTCTTTCTTCATAAGTAAAGATTTGACTTAAATCATCAATTATAATTTCTTTATTCTTAGCTATTTTTTTCATTAATCCTTTAATATAAGGCCATTTTTTTTCATCATCAATAATTAAGTCTTTAACTTCAAAATTAGCTTTTTCTAAAGAATAGGTATTATATTTTTGTTCTTTTAATTCTTTAAGATATTTTGTTTTTCCTAAAGTCATTAATATACAATATGAAACATCTTTAAATAACTTTTCCATTTCCATCACAAATCTATCATACAAAAAAAAAAGACTTTTTCCTAGTCTGTTTTTTCATCATCAGGCATTTTTATTATGATTTCTCCTGGAAGACTATACATATATCTTTCTCTTGCATATCTTGCTATATAATCTCGATCGTGTAATTTAGTTACTTCACTTGTTAAGCTTTCTTCTTCTTTTAGTAAATCTTCATAATAAGCCGTTAAGGAAGTAAGTGAATGTTTATTATCAACAATTTTTAACCAATCTTTAAAAATAGTACCCACGAAAAAAACTAGTATTGCTATTAAACAGCAACTTAATAATACAAAACGGCTTTTCATTTTAAAAGTTCGCTGTGTCATACCTAGTCCTCCTCATACTAAGAAAAGTATATCATAAAACAAATAATAAAATATCTCTAATTTAATATTATTTACATTTTTTTTGTAAAATTTTTAAACTTAATAAAAAACCAATTAAGATAAAAAAGAAAAAATAAAGATGAAAAATACCTAAATTTAAATGATACATTAAAATAATATAACCTAAAACAATATCAATAATAAACATTATACTAATAAGAATTTTAAAAATTAAATTGTATTTATCAATAATTAAAAAATGGATTTTAGTCATTAAACCAAAAAAAATACCATATATAAAGGAAAAGAAAAAACACCATAATTGTAAATTAGCACTCATTTAAACAATTTAGCTATGAAGCTTTCTTCTTTAACTTTATTCTTACCATTTTCTAAATAATTAAAACTGTTAATTAAACCTTTAATTCTAACTTTACCATCATTAGTATCTAATTTTAAAATTTCTAAACTACTTCCTTTTAAAAGAAGCATTCCCATTGTTGTTTCCAGCAAAAATTCTTCATTATCAAAGCTACTAATTTTTTTTACTCCCGTTAAATATATTTCTTTTCGGTCTAAAATGTTTACTTCGTGATTATTATTTAATTCTATACTTTGTTCCATAGCATCACCCATTAAAGTTTATGATTTAGGAAAAAAAATATTACATAAAAAAACAATAAGTTTGGTCTTACTGTTTTTAATCCTCTTTATTAAATTCTTCAAATATTGCATCTTCAAACATTTTACGTACTGTAGGATTTATAGGATGACAAACATCCTTATAATCACCTGTAGCAGTTTTTCTACTAGGCATCGCAATAAATAAACCGTTGTCTCCTTCAATAATTCTAATATCGTGAACTGCAAAAGCATCATCAATTAAAACACTAGCAATTCCTTTCAATCTAGAATTTTCTTTCGTAATCTTACGAACGTTTACAGATGAAATTTTCATAACATACTCCTCCTAATTTCATAATTTAATTTTATAGCAATTTTTCCCATATTTCAAGTATTTTAAAGAGGTTTTATTACAACATCGCCAATTATTACATCAGCATAATTAAAACTTTTTTCACTTCCATCAATAAAAACTGTAAAAACATAAGGATAAACAGCTGATAATACACCTTCATATTCATAATTTTTATTTCGCATACCATATACTTTAATTAATACTTTTTGATTTAAATACTTAGCAACATTCTCACGTACTAAATCTAAATTCAAAATAATCCCCCTATCTTGGAAAGCCTACATACATCATTCCATTGCTTTTTATCCCACCCATTCCACTTGCTCCATATTTTGTTTTAGCAAGTAGTTTGACTAAGTTAACTTCTTTATTTCGTTCACTCATTGCTAAAATGGTTGCTATGATTGCTGGGTCTAAACAATGAATGTTAATTCTTTTCGGACTTGAAGCAAAATTAGCTCCAGCTTTAATTAATTGTTCATAATTACTTTGACAAGCACCCGCTATAATTACTAATTTCTCGTGCGATTTTTCATATTTTCTTGCTTCTTTGACAGCCTTAACAAAAGCATCACTATTCCGATAATTATGATTATCATTAGGACTTCCCTTTTTAGGATAATATGCATCGTGTCCCGTAATTATGACAATATCCGGTTGATATTCTTCTAATAATTTTCTTATTTCTTTATAAACTTCTTGTTCACTAATCTTTTTCCCAATTACCATTACTTTATTTTTACGATAAAATTTAATACATCTTTTTAAGTAATCTTCATCAGCATCAATATGTAATACTTTACCTGGCAAATAAAAATATTCCCCTCGATCTTCATTAATTTCTAAATCAATATCTATCTCATCATCTATTCTTAATTCTTCATATTTAACTAAATCTTCTAAAAAAGCATCAGCATATAATCTTACTTGAACTCCTTTTAAATAAGCAACTTGATTTTTAATTTTAATAATTTTAAAAACAGTATCATTATTATAACTAATTCTTGTAACTAAATCGCCAACCTCAAATTCCATACACATCCCCTAAAAAATTTTATGAAAAAAGTAAATAAAACTTGTCATTAATTTAGTTGCTTTATTATTTTTTATTATTCATAATAGTATATATTTTCCTAGAGGAAAACATATTAACATTTTTTACTTTATATTTTCCTAAAGGAAAATATATCAATTCAAAATATTTTATTTCAATCAATCAAAAAAATTATGAAAAACTTAAACTCCTTTTTTCATAACTTCTTTATATAATTTAACAAACATTTCATAAGAAAGTTCTTCGGCTCGAA
>CANQZH010000124.1 GCA_947628245.1 uncultured Bacilli bacterium
TCAAGTCAATTCTTTATTTGTACAAGTGATAATGTATCTTATTTAGATGGTGATTATGCTGCTTTTGGTAAAGTTATAGCTGGTTATGATGTAGCTGAAGAAATATCTAAAGTTAAGACTGATATATATGATAAACCTCTTCAAGAACAAAGTATTAAAACAATGCGTTTTGTAAATATTAATGGACTAAATTAGTCCTTTTTTTCATACCTATTAAATAGGTGATAATCGTGAAAGTTTACAGTGATATACCATATCCTAAAATTCAAGTTAGTAAAAAATCTAAAGAAACGGCTAATTTACTTAGTTATGTATATGCTTCTAATGAAAGTGAATTAACCCAAATTTTATTATATGTTTATCAAAGTATGGTTTTAGAAAATGTTAATCAAGAAATTGCTCAAACTTTATTAGAAATTAGTAAAGTTGAAATGCATCATTTATATTTATTAGGGAATACCATTCAAGCTTTAGGTTCTTCTCCTATTTATGCTGATTGTAATTTTAATATGAAAAATTATTGGAATAGTGATGATGTTTATTATGATACTGATTTAAAAACTATTTTAGAAATTGATATTGAAAGTGAGAAAAGAGCTATCTATGATTATCAAATGCTTTTAAATGTTATAGATGATTGTTATATTAAAAATTTATTAGAAAGAATTATATTAGATGAACAAATCCATTTACAAATTTTTTTAGAATTATCAAAAGTGATATAGTTCTTTTTTTTTAATTTCTTTTTTGATATAATTTAATTAATGATAGAAAGGGTGCTAGAAATGAATTATGATGCTATTGTAATTGGTGCAGGTAATGGTGGTTTGATTGCCTCTTTAACTTTACAAAAAAAAGGTAAAAAAGTTTTATTATTAGAAAGTCATAATACAGTTGGAGGAGTTGCGACCTCTTTTATTCGTGGTCGTTTTGAATTTGAAGCAAGTCTTCACGAATTATGTGGTTTTGGTAGCAAAGAAGAAGAAGGCGAAGTTTATCAATTGTTTAAAAAATTAGGCGTCTTAGATAAAGTAAAAATGCAAGATATAAATGAAACTTTTCATATTATTACTTTAGATAGTAAAGAAGAATATACTATGCCAGTAGGTATTGAAAATTTTATTGATAAAATGGAAGAATATGTTCCTAATTCTAGAAAAAGTATGGAAGAGTTCTTTCAATTATGTGAAGAAAATGGTGAAGCTTTAAAATATTTAAATGAATGTAAAGGAAAAGTGGACGCTAATGTATTAAAAGAAAAATTTCATAATTTTATGATTTTTGCTAGTTATTCTTTAGAAGAAGTTTTAAAAGCTATTAAAATGCCTAAGAAAGCTCGAGAAATTCTTAGTACTTATTGGGTTTATTTAGGAAGTCCAGCTAATGAATTAAGTTTTGTTCATTATGCTAGTATGATTTATTCTTATATTAAATTACATCCAGCTATTTCTCTAAAAAAATCTCACGAATTATCTATTGCTTTATATGAAGAGTTTTTAAATAATAATGGGGAAGCTAAATTACTTACAACTGTTTCTAAAATTATTGTTGAAAATAATAAAGTAAAAGGTGTTGTTACTAGTGATGGTAAAACTTATTATGCGCCTATTGTAATTGCTAATATTTCTCCTAATTTAGTATATGGTAAATTAATTGATGCTAAAGATGTTCCTAAAAAAGCTCGGCAACTTACTAATGCTAGAACCCTAGGAGCTAGAGGAATATGTGTTTATCTAGGCCTTAATAAATCACCTGAAGAATTAGGTTTAAAAAATTATTCTTATTTTATTTATCATACTTTAGATAGTAAAAAAGAATTTGAAAGAATGAAAAAATTAAAAAATGATAATATGGTTGGAGTAGTTATTAACAATGCTGTTTCAAATGCTTCACCAAAAGGCACAACTATTCTTTATTTAACTGGATTACTTTTTTCTGATACTTTTACTAATACAGTAACAAAAGATAATTATTTTGCTTTAAAAGATGCAATTGCCAAAGACTATATTGAAGTTTTTGAAAAAGCTACAAATACTAATATTTTAGATGCTATAGAAGAAATAGAAGTTGCAACTCCTTTGACTTTTGCAAGATATACTAATCATCCAGATGGTACGATATATGGATATTTAGCGAAGAAAAGTGATAATTTATTACCAAGAATAATGAATGAAGCAAATGAAAATTATATAGATGGTTTGTATTTTGCCGGTGGTTTTGCTAGTCGTCTAGATGGTTATTCATCAACATATAAATCAGGAGAAATGGCTGCTTTGAGAGCTTTAGCTAAGGAGGGTGAAGAATGAAACTTAAAATAGGTAATGAACAAATGGATATGTTAAAGTTTAAAAATTTAGGTAAAACAAGAGAAAAAATAATTAATACCTCTTATACTGATCAAATTAAATATAATTATAAATTAAATGAATTAGTTAATATTATTCATCCTAAAAAAATAAAAGTTATGGTTAGTAAAATTATAGTTGAAAATTTAGAAACTAAAACTTTTGTTTTAAAACCAGTTAAAGGCGCAATGCCTAATTTTAAAGCTGGACAATATATTGTTTTAGATGTTTTTAAAAATAATCATACTTATAAAAGAAGTTATTCTATAACTAGTTCACCTAAAAATTTAGATAGTTATCAAATTACAGTTAAAAAAGTTAGAAATGGAATAGTATCTAATTATTTATTAAATGAAGTTAGAGTAGGAATGGAATTTACTATTCACGGACCTTTTGGGGAATTTACTTATAATAAATTAAGAGATCAAAAAGATGTTTTAGCTTTAGTTGGTGGTAGTGGAATTACACCTATTATGTCATTAGCAAGAGCTATTGATGATCAAATTGAAGATTTTAATTTAACTATTATTTATGGAGAAAATGAAGCTAAAGAATTAATATTTAAAAAAGAATTAGATGAATTAGCTAGTAAAAATGAAAAAATAAATGTTCATTATGTTTTAAGTGATGAAATTAGTAGTGTATATGAAACTGGTTTAATAAGTAAAGAAATGATAAATAAATATGAAGTAGGAAAATATTCTTATTTTGTATGTGGACCTATTCATTTTTATCATCATTTAAATGAGATATTTAAAGAATTAGATATACCTAATAAATTTATTAGAAGTGATATCTATAAAGAAAATGAAGTAGAATTACATCATATAGAACATACTTTAAAAGTTATAACTAATGATGAAGAAATATTAATTCCTTGTTATGAAGATGAATCTTTATCCCAAGCAATGGAAGAAGGAAATATTAAAGCACCTAGAAGATGTTTAGTTGGAGTATGTGGTTATTGTCGAAGTAAATTAATTGATGGTAAAATAAAAACTGATGAAACAAGTGTAAGAGAAGCTGATAAAGATTATAATTATATTCATCCTTGTGTAAGTTATCCATTAAGTGATGTAACAATTAAATTAGCAAAATAAAATACGTAAAGAAGATGTAAAAAGTCTTCTTTTTTCATCAATAAATTATAAATATTTGATATATTAAATGTGACAAACAATGTCATATAGTATTAAACTTAATAAAGTAGGGAATACTAATGTAAAGAAGTTGACATAAAGAAAATAAAAAAGCTTGACAAATTGGGGG
>CANQZH010000125.1 GCA_947628245.1 uncultured Bacilli bacterium
TTATGTAAATAAGCACAAGGAATAATATTAATGTCTTTTAGTTGCACTGATTCATTATAATCTCTAATAAGATTAGCATAAGTCATTGCTTGGTATGATGGATGATTAACATCTCTTAATCCACCACCAGTATAAGTATTTACTTTATAAATACCATCCATTTCTCCTACTTCAGTACACTTATCCCATTGTTTTAATTCAACAATTACAATATTAGATTTAGACTTATGATAACCAGACATCATAAAATCAATTCTACATCCAGTTGGAGGAATATTATATTCAATAGCTATACCTGGGTTATTAGGTATTTCATTATCACTTAAAACTCCTCTCATATATTGCATAGAATTCTTCCATGAATTAAATTCAGGTGCACTAGGTCTTCTTTTAATAACCTCAATATATTTATTTCTTATTTTATCAGCAATAATTCCTAAATCCACATCATTAATAAATCCTGATTTTATTCCTTCATATACTAGCATTTATATCACCTTTTTTAGAATTATCAAAAAATTCTTTTGACAATAAAATAGCCGCTACTCTTTTTTCATCTGAACTTAGACTTTCAAAATTTTTTGCAGCATCTTTTATGCTATTCGCACATTTTACAACATCTCTAAAATTCTTATATTTTTCTGCTTTTTTAATTGTTTCTTTTGGAAATCTATTAAGTATATCATTAATTATATTAATATTGTTATTCATACCTCTTTTACCCCACTATAACTTATTATATTTTGTACTTTTACCTTTAGCTTTTTCAACAGGATATTTCTTTGCAGTTTTTTCCATTTTGTCTAAAACTATTTGTTTAGGATCTACACCTAGTTTATCAGCCATTAATAAACAATAATTAATAACGTCTGCTAGTTCCTCTTTTACTTCTTCAATATTGTATTCATTATCCCATTGAAAGCATTCTAAAAGTTCTCCTGCTTCAATAGAAATACTTTTAGCAAGATTTTCAGGAGAATGAAATTGATCCCAATCTCTTTCATGAGTAAACTCTACTACTTTTTTAGTTAATTCTTGCATATAAATCACCTAAAAACATTATACCATAAAAATCTCTTATTTTATTTTAACATACTTCATAAATTATCTCGAAGAAAGTTATTTTATTTTCACCCCGCATTACTTTGTATTATCAAGTAATTCTTCCATAAGACAAATAATTTATTTGTATGTTGTGTGCCCATTGGACACACTAACTTATTTTGACAGTTTTTGATATACATGTTATAATTCGGTTACTCAATAGAAAGGAGGTATAAACTTTATGAATTATGACTTGTACTATTCAATGAAATACTTGTATGAGTTAGAAACTAGATATAATTTGGCTAACAACATAATAAAGGTTATGTATGGTTACATGAGCCCACAGCAATTGGTTTACTACACAAGTAGAGATGAACTAATTAAACAAATTCTTTTTGAATATGTTTAGAGTAAAGGATAGGGTAAAATGGAAAAAAATAGTAATTTAAAAGCACACTAGTTAGATTGAGAGTGTGCTTTTATTGTAGCTAATTTTAAGTTTTGGTACAGTGGACAAAAAGATAAACAAATTATTTATTTCCGGGCTAGTCCGGAAACTTCCGCTCTTTACCGGATTATCATTTTTTAATTTATATTTTTTTAATAATATTATTTAATTTTATTCATTTTTTGGAAAATTTGTTTCTAATAATTCATTTAGTTTTTCCAAGCTATGATATCCATTTCTATACAGAATTTCTATTATATCTCCACCTGAAATAATAGAAATTGGATGCCCATCTTCAATTATTTCCTCATATGCTTGCTTGGCAACAAATGAAGTTGTTACTAAAACCCCAAATTGTCTATGCTTTATTCTTGAAATTAATCTTGATGTTTCCTTTACCCCAACTGAATCATTCTCATTATAACATTTTGCTTCTACAGCAAAAAAAGTTGTTAATGGCCTTTCAGATTTGCTCATAATCCTATATTCACCTATACCATCTCGTCCACCATCTCTTGTAGGTCTAGTATTATCAAGTTTAATTATATTACCATCAGATAAAGTTGAAATAAAAATAGCAAAGGGTTCAAATCTAGTTGAATCTTTCTTATTCTGTGAATTATAAAAATAATTATATATTTGTTTTAACATTTTTTTCTTTAATGGATCCTGTGGTAATTGTTCCTCTTTACTTCGTATCTCACTTAATCTTCTTGATTCTAAAGGTGTATACTTTCCGCTATCAATCCATCTTTTATATGCAATTGGAGCATAAATACTCTCATAGCAAATTCCTTGCTTTATGTCTTCTAGCCATTTAAGATTGATCCTTTCATCATTTGGTTTATCAAATGACCCCTCACTCGTATCTAAAACTGTAAATAAGGCTTTATAATTTTGAAATCTTTCTTTATTCCCCTTTGATGCCCACATTGCAACTAAAAATTCTTTTTCATTAATATTTGGATAGCCTGGAACTAAAAGTCCTCTATACTGTACTCCGCGATTTCCTTTATTATTTTCAAACAAAAAAATAGGTTGTATTTTCATTCTTTCTTCTCTTGTTCCATAACTTAGTTTGTCATATATTTCTTTTAAAAATTTATTTCCCATTTTTGAATGTAATTCAAACCCAGGCTCTTTATTATCACCATAATATGTATATAATCCTATTTCATTATCAAAATAATCCGGCCAATCCACATCACTTTTAGTTGAATGAATTACATAGTATGACTTTCCTTTGCAGGGTCTAAAGCCTCCACCATTCCTTACTTTCATTAGTAAGGACATTGCATCTTGATACCCTCCATTTTGATATATTGTGTCAATATTAATATATTCTTGTTTAGGGATGTCTTCGTATTTAATAATCCTCGACATATTATCACCTATACAAATTATAACATAAAAATAGATAGGAAAGCCCTATCTATTACTTATATTAGAATATTCTTATCAATATAATCTATTTGTTTAAATATTTCTTCTAATACATTAACAACAATACTATTACCTGCCATCTTGTTTATTTTATCTCTTGTAAAAATGCTACCTCTTTTATTAATCAAAAAATTGTTATTTATTAATTTATTATAATCATCTTCATCAAAGCCCATAAACAAAAAGCATTCTCTTGGTGTAATATATCTAAAATTACTCATACCTTTTTTTCCATTGTTAAAATCTATTACTCCAGAATTAGGATGTCTATCTTGCTTAGTAGTTAAAGTAGGTGCTATTTTTGCAAACTTTCCTGCAGCATATAATTTTTCATTATCTCTATAAATATTTTTGCGTGAAGTAGTATCCTTAGGTTGACTTTCTTCTGCTTCTTTTTTATAGATTGGATTAGAATAATCTATCTTCAAAATATCTTCAATATGAATTTCGTTTCTATTTAATTCTTTAGGATCTTTAATTTTTCTTAAATCATTTTTTTGAAAATAATCGTCAACTTTTTTCTTCAACTTTTTATTATTCCCAACATATACACTAACCATG
>CANQZH010000126.1 GCA_947628245.1 uncultured Bacilli bacterium
TTTTCTTACATATTATCATAGACTTTTTTCCAGCGGATAATATATCACTTTTATCAAAAAGCACTTAGATTGTAACATAAAAAGAAGAAGATGACAAGTACTATAATTATATGCCAAAAAAATTAATTTATGAGGCTACCAATGGATTTTCTTTTGTTCCTAACGCGTCAGAGATTGTCACATTCGACTTTAAATACGCAACAGGTCGAACTTCACGTTCATAGCCTACATAGTCGTAGTGCAAGTACCCATCACTACGGAGAGCGAAAGCATAGTACGCGTAAGACTGGTAAGAAACTGGATTTAAAGTCCATTCCCAACTACTACCTGGTGTCAACCAATCGGCTTCGTAACATCCATAATAAGAATACATATCTTTTATTAAACAAGTTTCTCTTACACTTTTTCCTACTGCATAGCCAAAATCACTTGGATTTACTAAACCTATATATCCATCCCAGGTTGTTGTTCTTTCTACTTCATCATTACATCTATCTCCTCCACCTTGACTAACACAATATTGTTTGCCATCTTTATCTCCTCTTTCAGCCTGGTATGTTGCACTTGCTGTCCATTCTAAAGTATTCCACGTTGCAAATGTTCCAGTATACCACCTTACTTTGGCTAATTTATTTCTTGCTGCTTCACTTATTCCACTACTCTTAAAATCACAAGGTTCATTACCATTATTGGAACTACTATAACATTGTCCACTTTCATTATTCCAATACAAACTATTTCCTAGTTCTCCATCTTTAGTGTACACACTATCAGGATTTAATAGTTTCATTATATCAGCTTGACTCCATTCATTTACTCCATATCCACTATTAACTCCACTCGCTGATGTATCCCAACTATACGAACCTATACTATCAGCTCTTATTATCTTTATTAAATCTTCTTGACTACTTGTTTCAGCGTTATACACATTTTTCATTACACCTATAATACGCCATAAAATTGGATTTCCATCACTTGTCTTATCTCCTATATCTATATAGTTATTTGGACTAGCTCCTACATATCTTAAATTTCCATCTTCAGTATCATCATACATTAATTCTGGTTCTTCACTTTCTATATCAGCTTTCTTTGCAATATAACAAGCTCCTGATTCTTCTTGACTATTACATATTTCATCAGATGGTTTTGATTCTTCTCCTATTGTACTTTCTATTACTACTTTTGATTTATAGGTTTTGTTCATTGTATCATCAGTTACTTCTACATCTCCATCTAACCATATTCTAAGTTCATATTTTTTCTCTCCATTTGGCTCTAATTTTCCGCTTGTGATTGTTCTTCCCTCAATTGTATCTTCTAATTTTAAATCTTCGTAATTATCATAACTACCTAATATTTTGGGAGTTCCAACTTTACCTTGTTCATTTAAAGCTATCTTTACAAAATCACTATTTAAATTAGTTACACTTAACATTTCTAAACTTATGGTATAATCAGCATATTCTTCACAATTATTTTTTACAGTAAAAGTAAATGGATCTAATTGTAGTCCATCACTATCACTTATTGGATATGCTTTTGGTAAATTGATATCATTTAATTGATTTTCCATTGTTACATTTAAACAAGCTGAATTAACAACGTTTACTCCTGTTTGTTCTTTGGTTAATCTCCAATATGCATAAGTTACTCCTAATACAATTATTATTGCTCCTATTATTCCTAAGGTTGTAAATAATATTATCTTATTTTCTTTCTTATTTTTTTCCATTTAATATTCCTCCTCTATGATAATTAAATCATAACATACCCCCCCCCCCAATTTGTCAAGCTAAAAAAGAAGCTTTTGACACTTCTTTACTTATCTTCCTTTAGTTTTTTCTTCATTTATATAATTCATTTTCATATTTAAACTAATAAAATAACTTTTTAATTGTTCTTCTAAATATTCTAATTTTTTTAACATCTTTTTAATTTCTTGTTTAGAAACACTATGAAGATATTGATCTAAAATTATTTCTTTAGTATGTAATATTTCATTTAAAGCAATAATGCCATCACCTTCATTATCACTACCATCCATTATTTCTAAAGTAATTTTAGTTAATCTTTTAAATACCCGATTAAATTGAGCTAAACATATTTTTTCTTTAATAAAAGGATTAATAATTGCTATTTCTTTTATTTCTAACATTCCATCACGATGTTTTATTTTAGGTTTCATAACATATGGATAATCCATTTTAATAACACTAGTAATTTTTTTCTTTTTCCCATCTTTATGAATAATATATTCCATTTAACTCACTTCTTTTCTAATAAATCTTTTCTTTTCTTTTTAGTATTTTCTAAAGCTTGTTCTTCTCGCCAATTTTTAATATTCTCATGATGTCCACTAAGTAAAACATCAGGAACTTTTAACCCTCTATAAACAGGAGGTTTAGTATAAGTTGGATAATCAAGTAAATTATTCATAAATGAATCATATAAATACGATTCTTCTTTAATAACATTAGGTATTAATCTTACAATACTATCAGTTAAAATCATTGCTGGTATTTCTCCACCAGTTAAAACATAATCCCCAACTGATATTTCTTCATCAACAAAATTTCTAATTCTTTCATCAAATCCTTCATAATGCCCACATATTAAAATTAAATGTTTTTCATTTTTTAATTCCATAGCTTTTTTTTGATTATAAGTTTTCCCTTGAGGACTTAATAAAATTACTTTTGAATCATTAGTTTTAACACTTTCTAAAGCATCAATAATTGGTTCACATCTTAAAACCATTCCTCTTCCTCCCCCATAAGGAGTATCATCTACTTGATGATTAGAAAGTTTAGAAAAATCTCTAAAATTAATTAAATTAATATTAACTAAATTATTGGTTATAGCTCTTTTAATAATTGATTCTTCTAAAAAGCCATCAAACATTTTTGGAAAAAGTGTTAAAATATCAATCTTCATAATCTTAACTCCTTTGCATTATTAACAATTATTTCTTTCTTTTCTAAATCAACTTTTTTTATATAATAAGGCACAAAAGGAATATAAAAATTTCTATCAATTTCTAATAAATAACCAGCTTTATTTATTAAAATATTTTTTACTATTCCTAATGAATTATCTTCAATTACTTTAAAGCCAATTAAATCTTGCATTAAATAACTATCTAAATGTAATTCATCTCTTATAATATAAATTTCTTTTTTTAAGTATTTTAATACATCATTAATATTATGTAAAGAATCAATTGTCATTAAGATTTTATTTTGATGTTTTCTAATATTAGTAATAGTATGTTCTTCATCATCAATTAAAATTTTATTATTAACTTTAAATGCTAAATCAATTTTTTCAAAATCACTAATAACTTTTAATTCACCTTTAATTCCAAAAGCCCCACATATATAACCAATATAAATTTTATTTTTCATATGACACCTTACTTACTTCATACATTATAATACTAGCACTTACTCCAGCATTTAAAGATTCACATAAA
>CANQZH010000127.1 GCA_947628245.1 uncultured Bacilli bacterium
CTAATAATTGTCCCGTATAAGCACTAGGTCCATCATCAAAAGTTAAATAAACAGTTTTACTACCATTACTATTAACTACATTTTTCTTATAAACATAAACAGTTCTTTTAATACTACTTTCTAACCCTACACTATCCTTAACTTTATAAACAATTTCATATTCTCCAACTTCATTACTATTTAAAGAACTTTCTATTTCAATCTTATCCGTTAAATTACCATCACAATTATCAATTGCATTAGCCCCTTGTTCTTCATAATTACTTCCTACACTAAGATAAATTTTATCATCACCATTTAAACTTATAGTAGGTGCTTCTTCATCAATCTTTTTAGCATCTTTAAATATTTTAGTAATATTTCCTGAACTATCACTAACTTCAAAAATTAATTTATCACCATCTGCTTGTACTTCTACTTTATCCGAAATATCACCATCATAATCATCAATAGCCTTTACTTCATATTTAGGTATAAAACCATTCGGACAATATCTAAAATCATCTTCCTTAATATCTAAAGTAGGTGCTTTATTATCAACAACTTTAACTAATTGTTCTTTTTCTAATATTTTATTATCATAAGTAAAAACATATTTAATATCATATTCTCCAATCTTAGAAGTATCAACACTACCCTCTTCTTTAATTTCTACTTTTTGACAATTAAATACATTACCATAACATACATTATCATATTTATTAAAACTTTCATTTAAAGGTATTTCTATAACATTTTTAAAATCTTTTTCAATAAATCTAGGATAAACTAGAAAAATAGTAATACCTAATAATAAAAATATCCCAATAATAATTACAATAATTTTCCCTTTCATAATTTATTAAACCCCATATTAAAATTTTTTAACTATATAATGCGGTTCTCCCATTTCACTAGTAGATACAAAACCTGAACGAGCCTTAATAACATCAGGAATTCTATTTACAATATCAGCACAAGTAAGTAAAACAGTATTAGGATTATCATTAACCATTTTAGTAGTAGGTTCTCCAAAAATAGTCCATTCATTTACATCATATTCATCTTTAGTATAAACTTTACCAATACATTCTACTTCAAAAATAATTTTTTCTTTACATTCAGCAGTTACAATAGCATTCATTCCTCTTACTAATCCTTTATCTAACGTAAGATTTAAAGTTGAAGAATGAAGTTCTTCATCAGTTAAAATAGGAACACATTCTTGTTTAATACTAGTAATATGTAAACCTAATTTATCATTTAACCACCCAACAACATTCCACATATAACTTGGAAAAAATTCATTATTAGCCATTCTTTCTTTTCTTTGTTCTTCACTTATATTATTATCAACCGCTATTGTTTTATTAAATTCATCAATAGTTAAACCAGCACCGTGAGCCCTTGCAAGCGCTACTCCATAATCTTCAACATTATAAGAAGACAATCCTTTAATTTTAGTAATTTTATGAGTAGAAGCACACAAATCAGTAACTAAACTTCCCCAAAAAACATCTTGATAACCACAACCTGTAATTGTACAATTATGTGATTTAGCTAAAGTATCTAATTCTTTAAAAACAAAAGGATTAGAATTAGATCCATAAAAAGCTTCTTCACAAGTTGTAATAACATTAACTCCTTTTTTTAAACAAACCCGACAAACCTCTTCAATATCATTTAAAGTACTCATTGTTGTTACAACCGCAATATTAGGTTCAACTTCATCTATTAAATCACTTAAATGTTCAACAGCTTCAATTTTAATTTTATGATTTTCAACAATTTCAACTTCACTACCTATTAAATCAGGATTAATATCAACAGCCCCAACAATTAATCCTCCTTTTTCTTCTACAAAACGCATAATATATTTACTCATTTTCCCACAGCCAACTTGTAAAACTTTTACTTTTTCATTCATCTTAATTACCCTCTTTCTTCTAAATTAATATTTTCTTCAGCAATAATATCTTTAAATTCAACTTTAAATCTTTCAATCTCTTTTTTCTTAACATCTTCATAAATATTTTTAGCATTACAAATAGCTTTATAAAAATGTTTTAATTTAACAACCGGTTCATTATCATAAAGAGCATAACTAAAAGCATTTGATACAATTGCTAAACAAATATCAGGATACCTACTAGCAACTTCATAAACTCTTTTATATTCATCAGTCATTTCTACAATAAAAGTCATAATCTTTTCTTTAACAAAATCAGTATACTCTAATTTAACTCCAATTTGTTTTTCTAATTTAGGAATTGTTCCCATTAATATTCTAACAGTAGCCGGTTTATCAGTTTCCATTACATCTACTTTTTGAAAACGTCTTAAAAAAGCTCGGTCTCTTAAAATATATGCTTCATATTCTTCTGTCGTAGTAGCTCCAATCATTTTAATACTTCCACGGTCTAATCCAGCTTTTAACATATTAGCAAAATCTATTCCTGAATTTTCATTAGTATTTTTATTAACTAAAACGTGAGTTTCATCAATAAAAAGAATAGTATTTTTCTTTTCATCTAATTCTTTAACTAACATTGCTATTCGACTTTCACTTTGACCTTCAGTATTAACATAACCTAATAATGAAGTAATATGAATTTTAATAATTTCCCATCCCTTTAGAGCATCCGGTACCATATTATGTTGAATACGATAAGCAAGACCTTCTACAATAGCAGTTTTACCAATACCAGGTTTACCTACTAATAAAGCACTCTTTTCAGGTGTAAGTAAAGTTAAAATACACTGTTTAATTTCTTCATCTCTAGCTATAGCAGGATCAGTAATATATTCATTTTTAGTTAAATTCTCACCATAACGTTCCAACATACTAACACTTTCATAATTCATATTATCATCCTCTTATAAAAAGTTTACCATAAAAAAAAGAAAAGTAACAGCATTTTTTCTTTATTCTACTATTCAATAACAATGTTAAATAAAAATAAATCTCATTAGCTAGAATAGAAAATTTTAATATAAATCTAATTTTTGTTAAAGTAAAATAAAAACCCTTTAAATTAAGGGATAATTTTAAAATGGTGCCGATTAACAGAATTGAACTGTTCTTTTATGCTTACCATGCATATGTACTACCACTGTACTAAATCGGCTTAATTAAATTTTATCATATAAAAGTTAATAAATATAGTATAAATATTAATTAAAAAATCCACTATAAGAATAGGAGGAAAAAAATGAAAGAAAACATTAACGCATTAGATGAATTAAGTAAAGGAGCTTGTATGGGAATGGACGCCATTCATTTTATCTTAGATAAAATTGAAGATGAAGAATTTAAAGAATCCCTAAAAGTTCAATATGACAAATATCAAAGTATTGAAAAGAAAATTAGAAAAGTATATGCTAATTACAAACAAGAAGATAGTCCTAAAGAAACTAGTATGATGAATAAAGC
>CANQZH010000128.1 GCA_947628245.1 uncultured Bacilli bacterium
AATAATATTTATATAGCCACTTTTATTATTATCTTTTTTTAATATTCTCATTTGAGCTATTAAAGGAATGTTGTTTTCAATTTTATTTTTATGTTCTTCATTATTAGTTGTATTATATTCAATAATTTGAGTTACAAAGTTTATTATTTCTTCTTTAAAATTATAACCCATATTTATAGCAATATTTAAATTTTTTTTAATATGAGCAATTAAATTTTGTTCATTTAAAATAGCTTTTTTAGTATCAATTATTGCTAGTTTTTTTCTTTGGATATATTTTTTCTTAGTATCTTTTTTTGATTCATTAATTCTTTTTTGATTTTTTTCTAAAGCATTTTGTTCGTGTTGTTTATTTATATTGTCTAGAGATGTCATCATTAAAGTTATATCATTATTTAAATCATTTGACATATTTTTTAAAAGAAAATTAGTAACATTAGCTTCATAAGTTAAAGCTTTTTTTTGACCATTTATTAAAGCTTCCTGTAACTTTTTATTATTTTTTCTAGCAACAATAGGATTATAATCGTCTTTAATTATTTTATCTTTAACTAAATCAGCTATTTTATTAGCTTTATTTATATTTTCATTAATATTTTTAAAACTATTTAAATTATGGGCATCTACACCATAAATAACTTTTAAGCCATTAGTTTCACTAGCAATTTGCCAAAAACTAGGATGAGGATAACTTAAATTTCCATCAGATAAAATATTATTTTTTTCAACTCCGCCTAAGTTTATTTCAAGAGGAACATTCATTTCACTAGCTTTTTCACATATAATTTGACTTGCTAGAATACTATTTTCTAAAAATAATTGTTTATCTTTTTCATTCGTAATAGTATCACGATATTTCATAAAAATATCTGGATGGGCAACTATATCAAATAAACCACTTTCAAGAGCCTTTACAACCATATTAGCATAAGCAAGTGGATAATTAGGATTATTGGCTGATGAAATATTTTTTAAACCATTTTTAACAAAATGCTGTCCTAAAATTAGGTAATCAACTTTATCACGCATTTGACCTAAAAAGTGTTCTTTCATTGGATCATATTCTACTTCAAATCCAGATAAAATAGTCATATCTTGATATTTATTTTTAAGATTATTAATAGATGCTAAATAGTCATCTACTTCACTTGGCAACATTTGAATATCTTCTTGAGGTATTTCATAAGAAGTAGAGAAAATATGTTCACTGAAACCTAAAGAAGTAAAACCAACACTTCTAGCTGTTAAAAGCATTTCTTCATCTTCCATATAATCACTATGACCTGAACGATAAGTATGAGTATGATAATTAAAAGTATTTAACATTTTTGCTGCCTCCTTTCATTAAATTAATTATTATTATCAATTTTAATTAAAAAACCATTTAATGAATGATACCATTTATATATTTCTTTTTTTCTTGTTTTAAATTTTGCAATTTCTTCAGCTGTTGAATTAGGATGATTATTTTTATATCTATTAATACATCTTTTATAACAAGTATCAATATCAGTTCTCATAACTATTAAATAGCCTTTTATTATTTTAATATCTTTAATGTTTCTAAATTGTGCTGAATCAATAACAATTGTTTTTGAAGTATTTTTAAAATAATTTAATACTTTCAAATAAAAATTATCAAAATCATTAAACAATATTTCTTTACTATCATTTTTAAATATTTTTCTTAACTCTAAAGTTTCTTCATTAGCTTTCATATCACTAAAAATTAAGTCTGTATCTATAACAATATATTTATCATTATTTATAAATTGTTTAGTATAATATGATTTTCCACTTCCTGATTCACCAGTAATATTTATAACTTTATCATCACTTAATTTTTTTATATATGGTTCTTTAGATATTTTTTCATCAATATATATATTTTTCATATTACACCCTAATTACCAATTCATCTAAATTACATATATAACATTCAGGAAATATTTTTTTAATTTCTTTTAAAATATTTGAATTTTTTTCATATTCCCTACCTACTAATATTCCTTCAATAAAACAAGATGGTATACCAAATAAAATAGCACTTTCTCTATTTGTGAAAAAATCATCTTTATTTTGACGTTCTTTAATAAATTGTTCGTAATAATTTTCATTTACAAAATTTTTAACAATATTATCATCTAAATAATTTTGATTTAAAATATCACCTTTTTTTAAATTTTCTATATATTCATTATTACCATTAATTATAAAAGCAATTTGAATTTTATTTTGAACTAAACTAGGCATAAATCTTGCTTCTTTAGTTTGTTCCATCTTCCATCTAAAAATAAAATCATCTTTACTTATTTCTTCTATTATATTTTGCATTTCATTATATGGTATAACTTTAGTTTTTCTCTCACCTTTTATACTTAACATTTCTAAAGTTCCTCCACTATAAAAATTAATATAATCTTGTAAAGAAATATCCCACTTTAAATTCCAAACTCCAACAGCACTTGGATATTTTGATTGGCGATCATTTATTAAAATACTTGCAAGGATTCCATTTTCTTTAATATCTTGTAATTCATTACCATTTTTTATTGTCCCGTGCATTAAAGTTCCTTTTTTTAATTTAACTTTATCATTAATTTGATAATTATTTTTTTCTAATTTATAATTTTCTAAAGCTAAAAAATAATTATCTAGTTGTTCATTCATTTTATTTATAGCATTTAAATCTTGAAATTTAGTTTCTATTCTATTTAAAAAAAAATTTCTATCAATCATAGTATCACCTATACTTTTAAATATTGTTCTCTATATAAATTTTATCATATTATAAATATTTATTTGTCAATAAATTTACTTATTTGACATATTATGTTAATTTTTTTTATTTGTGACAAGAATACAAACAAAATATTTAAAAATGCGTACAATAAAATGAAAGGAGATAATTTATGAATTGCAATAACAGTGATTATCAAAGAGCATATAACTATGTTAAAAATGCTCAAAAAAATTCTTTTATTCAAGGTTGTTGTTGTGGAAGACAACTTCCAGGACCAACGGGACCTACCGGACCTGCTGGACCAGCTACTATAAGTGTTGGCACTACCACTCAAGGAGCACCGGGAACGGCTGCATCAGTAACTAATTCTGGAACTACTACTAATACAATTTTAGATTTTGTTATACCTGCTGGTGCGACTGGACCTACAGGACCTACTGGACCAATAGGTGAAACTGGTGCGACTGGACCTACTGGGCCAATTGGTGAAACTGGTGCGACTGGGCCTACAGGACCTACTGGGCCAATTGGTGAAACTGGTGCGACTGGACCAATTGGTGAAACTGGTGCGACTGG
>CANQZH010000129.1 GCA_947628245.1 uncultured Bacilli bacterium
CCCCATATCATTTTACAATAACAAATCATTGTAGTAGCCTAGCAAGTGCAACAATTAACTTAGAAAGTTTAAATGCAAATGCTGATAAGCAACTAGATGATCAATGGATAGATGCGATTCTTTATGAAAGTGATTATCATAAAAAAATAAATAAAAGCAAAAAATTAACAGGTAATCCCAATAATGATGCCAATAAAGTAATAGCTGATGCAATACACGCTTATAGTTTAAAGAATTTTACCTTAAAAGCAAATGAGCAAAAAGATTATTATTTATTATTATATATGGATCAAGAAACCCCCTTACAGGAAGATACTCAAAATGCAATTTGGAAAGGAAAAATAACATTAAGTGCTGAATACAAATTTGACCAATTTGCTAATAGTGGAACATTAAGAACAATTTTTGGTATTGATACAGATGGTGGAATGTGGAATTATAAAGATAAATTAACTAAGATCGTAATCGAAACAAAGAAAAGTAAGAAAGAAGGAATAAATGGACAAAATGTATATGGACCATTTGATGAAGGTGATAGAAATACTGATGCTATTCAAAGTTATGTCGTATGTGAAGCTGAAGATACAAATTGTATAGGATATTTACAAGGAGATGGAGGAATAAAATTAAATAGTAATAGTTCATATTTATTTTATAATTTTACAAATGTAACTGAAATAGACGGAATTGAAAACCTAGATACGAGTAGTGTAACAAATATGCAATATATGTTTAGAAATATGAGCAGTCTAAAAAAACTAGATTTAAGTACTTTTGATACAGGTAGTGTAGAAGAAATGAGTTATATGTTTTCAGGAATGAGCAATTTATTAAGTTTAACATTAGGAGAAAATTTTAATACTAGTAGTGTAACAAGTATGCAAAGTATGTTTTCTAGTTGTAGCCAATTACAATCCTTAGATTTAAGTCATTTTGATACAAGTAGTGTAATATATATGGGTAGTATGTTTTCCGGAATGAGGAAAATGCAATCCATAGATTTAAGTCATTTTGATACCCATAGTGTTAAATATATGAATTCTATGTTTTCTAGTTGTAGCCAAATACAAGAATTAGATTTAAGCAAATTAGATACAAGTAGTGTAACAACTATGAGTCTTATGTTTAATGATATGAGTCAATTACAAACATTAACTTTTGGAGAAAATTTTGATACTAGTAGTGTGACAAGTATGCAAAGTATGTTTTCTAGTTGTAGCCAATTACAATCCTTAGATTTAAGTAATTTTAATACAAACAGTGTAACAAATATGAGATCTATGTTTAGTAGAGATAATAATTTAGTAAAAATAACATATGGTCCAAACTTTATTCATAAAGATGGAACTGATACGAGTAATATGTTTTATTTGTGTAATGCTAATAAACCTGATGTTACTGTTCACTCATCTTGGGAAGGTGTCTTTTGATTAAATTAGTTTTTACTAATTTTTTTTCTTGTTAAAAAATGGTTATGTGTGTATAATTATTTTAGGATAGAAAGTTGGCTAATAATGAAAAAAAGATATAAAAATAAAAAATCAATGTTAATAATGTTAAATATTGTTTTAATTATTATATCTTTTAGTTTAACTATTGGTTTTTCTTCAATTGGTCAAAATTTATTTTTAAATATATCTGCTTTTGTAAGGGCTGAGGCTGATATTAGGGTTACTGGTATTAGTGTTTATGATAGTTCTTCTTCATCAGTTTCTAATTGGGAAGAGTATGATGTTAAAAATGCTATGGCTGGTTTTACTTTGCCTAATGCTGATTCTACTATTACTTATAAAATTGAAATTACTAATGTTGGTTCTGTTGAAATGGGTATTTTTGAAATTACGGGATTGCCTGATAATTTAGAGTATGAGATTAGTGAATATACTATGCAAGATAAGTTATGTGATGAGTCAAGAGTTGAGAATAAATGTAATTTAGGTATTAAAAAAGAAATATTAATTAAAATTAAGTATAAGAATTATGATGCTAGTAATATTAATCAAAATATTAATTTAAAGTTTGATTTTAGATCTTTTCATAATGTAGTTTATACTGGTTTTGAAGATGCTAGTAGTTATCCATCTGAAGTTATTGATGGAGGTACTTTAAAGGTTCCAAATATTCCTTCAGGAGATATTGAGGTTTATTTAGATGGGGTAATTTTAGATAGTAGTCAGTATAGTTTTGTTAATCAAAATTTAGAATTAGATAATGTTGTTGAAGATGTAGAAATTAAGTTTATTCCTAAAACTGGAACATCTACTTTTATTGAATTTATGAAAAATCAATCTTTAGGTACTGATGCTGAAATTGATTTTGCTGATCCAAATATTGTTCCTGGGGTTTATATGAATGAAGAAACAAAGAATTTAACATATCCTGTTTATTATTATCGGGGTGCTGTAACTGATAATAATGTTATATATGCTAATTATTGTTGGAAGATGGTTAGGACTACGGAATATGGTGGTATGAAATTAGTATATAATGGTTCTGTTAGTAGTGGTAAATGTGAAGATACTCACGATTACTTAGGTAGTGAATCATTTAATAAGACAATAACTGATGACGCTGGAAAAAGTGTTACTACTCCATCTCAAGTTGGTTTTAAATATGGAGAAACTAAAGCTATTGAATTAATTGCGCCTTCTTATGAAAATGATACTGAACAAGTTATTAAACCAGGTATTGTAATTGGTCACGATGTAAAATATGAAAATGGGATGTATACTTTAGTAAATTCAACTGTTGTTAACGATTTAAATGATTTAGAAGATGAAATTAGAGGTGGTAGTTATAGTATTGGCTATCATTATACTTGTTTAACTAGTGAAGATTCTTGTGCAACTGTTTATTATATTTATTTTGATGATTATGGTGGAAAAGGTGATACAGGTGCTGATGGTTTATATGGAATGGCTCTTGATAATGGTTTAGATGTTAAAGAAACGCTTGATGTTTTACTTTCTTCCTCTTCAAATAAAACTGATTCTTATGTAAAGGGTTATCTTGATACTTTTTTTGAAGGATCTGGTAGTGATTTTACTAGATCTAAAGGTGAAGCTTTAATTAATCATTTAGATGAATTAGATGATGTTAAATGGTGTAATGACCGTTCTATTGCTGGTTATCACGGTTGGGATTTAAGTTTAGATAATCACTCTCCTCATAATAAATATTTACATTTTTCAGCTTATGGTAGATTAGTTGGTGATGAAGAAGCTTTTACAACTCGTTCTCGTCCTGATTTATTTTGTGATTCCATTAATGATTCTTTTACGGTTAGTTCTTCTAATGGTAATGGTTCTTTAAAA
>CANQZH010000130.1 GCA_947628245.1 uncultured Bacilli bacterium
CCACCACCAATAGAATATATCTTATCAGTATCATTTTCATCTAAACCCCATTTTTCCATCATATCTTTAAATTGCTTATTACTAAAAGCAAAACCTAATGGAAAATCATTGACTCTTTTTTGATGTTTATTTTTTATTTCTTCATATTTATTCATTAATATCCTCCTCCTTAACAACTTCAGATATTCTTTTTAAAGCAATATCATAATATTTTTTATTTATTTCAAATCCTATATAATTTCTATTTTCTAAAATACACGCAACTGCTGTAGTACCACTACCCAAAAAACAATCTAAAACTATATCGTCTTCTTTTGAACTATTTCTTATTAATTTTCTAATTAATTCTAATGGTTTTATAGTTGGATGACTATATATTTTTTTATCTGCAACATTTATTTTAGAAATATAAACACTTTTAGCATCTTCATAATTTTTTGGTTTACAATAGCCACCCTTACGAAAATATAAGCAATATTCTTTATCACTCATATATTTATTGCTGTATAATGGCATCGGATTACTTTTATTCCATATAACAACTTCTAATTTACATTTTAATTGAAGATTAAAATATTTAATATACATAGGTATCTGTCTAGCATTACACCAAATATAAATATTTATATTTTTCATAACTCTTACTAATTCATCTAAAATTTTAATATCAAAACTATTTGTTAAATTATTATCAATTAGTTCTTTTTCTAATTTCATCATATCTTTAACAATTTTACCATTACCTTTTTTGCCACCAGATGTACAAATGTCGTATGGTGGATCTATTAAAACTAAATCAATAGAATTATCAGGTATCTTTTTAATTCCTGCTAAACAATCCTCATTATATATTTTATTTACCTCCACTAACTAGTTTCCCTTTCATTTAAAAAAATGGGAATTATATCCCATATTTGTCTAGTTACATATTCATAAACAATATTCAGTATCATATATATTTTTTCTTGTTTCAATAAATTTTCTATTTTATTTATAAACATCATCCTCCTTATCTAAATTTATTGTAAAAAAAACAAATCACATAATTAGATTTGCATTAAATTAGTTATTATTTTACTTACACAAAAATAAAAATAGTCCTTTACTAGTAACTATTTTCATTTTTACCAATTCATCTATTAAAAAGTGAAGTGGAATGCATAATAAAGCAAAATGGTTTAATAGTGATAAAAAATACATTTATCACTATTACATCATACCATTTTTTCGACAAAATTTGCAACTACTTTGAATAAGAATTTTCATTTTGAAACAATTTACTAAATTCTTTTTGAGCTTCTTCCATTTCATCATTAATATTTTTTATTGCTCTTTCAATTTCATTTTTATTTCTAAATTTTTGTTTTGGATTACTATTAGAAAGATAATTTTTAAGTATATCTTTTCTAGTTTGTTTTTTATTTTTAAGATAATGCTTTAGTATTATTTCTTGTATAATATCATTTTCTTTAATTTTGCTAGAAGTCTTAGATTCCTTTTTATAATTATAATTAGCATAATTAACAATAGCATTATATATATAATTATCTACATATTTGTTTTTTGAATCAATTAATGAAGTATCTACATCTATATTTTTGATATTATTATCTTCATTAATCTTATAAAAATAAGAATTAATTTTATTTAATGATTCTTTAAAATTAGCATATTCTAATTTAAAGTTAGAGTTAGAAGTTGAAAAAATATAATTTTTAATTTCTTTTGTAAGATTAATAATTTCCTTATTTTTAATCGAACCATATTTAATTTTTGTATCTTTATCAAGTCTTTCTTTATAAAGTAATTGTCCTAATCTTAATATTTTTTCTTCAAGCAATAAATCTTTTTTATTACTTAAAAGGTAATTTTTTTCTTTAGGATTAAAATACTTTTTTAATTCTTCTATATCTTTATTTGTTTCTTTAAGTAAAGGGGTATAGATTTTCTCTTTTTCAATAGTATGAATGACTTGATTCTTTAAAAAATCTATTTCAACTTTAGTTAATTCTCCAGTTCTTCTATAACCAACTTTATTTTTAGAATAGATATAGTTAGGTTGCTTTTCCATAAATGAAAAATGAAAATGTAAATTATCTGTATCAGTATGAAGTGCTAACTGATAAAACATTTTTTTAGGATCTTTAAATCCACATTTTTTAAAAAACTTAGGTAATATGTTAGTAGCAAGTTCCTGCTCTAGCTTATGAATATCAATATTATCATTAATATAATCATTATTAAAAGATAATACACCTTGCCACAGATTAGAATTTTCTAAATACTTAACTGATAACTTTTTTCTTTTTTCAACTTCTGATTCACTTGCAAACTTTCCATTTTCCATAACTAAATTCATAGTTTTATCTTTAGTAAGTTTACCAGTATAATAATCATACATAGACATTGCTCGTTTTTCTTCATTAGTATAGTAATCATACATATCTTTAACCCTTTTAATAGTTTTAGTATGATTTTGATATTTACTATCTGGATTATTAAGTGCTAAAGTAAAGATAGAATTAAATATTACTCTAGGACTTTTAGTCATTTAAATAAGTATTCCTAATTCTTTTATTAAATTCATTCAACGATTTACTTTTTTTAGGATTTGTAACATTTTCAAAATCCATATCTGAATATATTTGTTCTTCTAATAGATAAATAACTTTTTGCTTTTTTATAATATATTCAATGCCTTTATCCAATTTATTAATTCTATCTAAAATATCATTTCCATTTAAAGCAGATACACATAAATTACATACAGCCTTTGAAAAAGATATATTATTACAGCTAGCATAATCTTTTATACGAGCATATTCTTCATTAGAAAAATATATATGCTTATCTGTTTTCATCAAAATTTATTTCCTTTAATCTTTTTAAAACATAATCTAACAGTTGCATTTTAAAAGAATCATATACTACATCATTATTATCTGTAACTTTAGTAATACTTTGATAATATTCATTTTCTGATAAAAAATATCTAATACCAAATTTTTTATAATTATCCACCCATTCTTTAATTCTTCGTTGTGGTAATTTTTTATGAAGTATATTTACATCAAAACCACCACGAGCGAAAATTTCTTTAGCAGTTAATTCTGGCATATCGTGTTTCATCATAATAGTCCATAATTTAAAAACAGGATCATATTCAATTTCTCGCTTATATTTTATATTTCTGACAAAGACACATTGTTTTAATTTTTTAATTTCATCATCAGTATATAAACG
>CANQZH010000131.1 GCA_947628245.1 uncultured Bacilli bacterium
AAATGCTGTTTAAAAATGTTTGACAAGCTTTAAGTGATTTCATATAATATATTTGTCAAAAGAGTTAAGACACGTTTATAAAAATTTTCTTTTAAAGCAAGTTTGGGTTGATGGAAGCCAAATAAAGAAACTTTATAAATATCACTTATATAATCTTTTCGGGTTAACAAACGTTATCTTGTTAAATAAGTTAAATTAAGGATGGTACCGTCTATTATGACTCCTTTGGTATCATTCTTTTTAAAATGGAGGAATGAAGATGAAAGATTTTAAAGAATTAGACAAAAGAAAAGTAAATGAAGTTGAAGCATCTATTCTAGCTTTTTGGCAAAAGGAAGATATTTTAAATGAAACTATTTTAAATCGTCAAGATAAAAAGCCTTGGGTTTTTTATGATGGTCCAGCAACAGCTAATGGAATGCCTCATATTGGTCACTTGTTTGGTAAATTTTTAAAAGATACTTTTTGTAAGTATCAAACAATGAAAGGTCATAAAGTTTTAAGAAAAGTTGGTTGGGATACACACGGTCTTCCGGTAGAAGTTCAAGTTGAAAAACAATTAGGTTTTACGGGTAAAAATGATATTGAAAATTATGGTATTAAAAAATTTAATGAAAAATGTAGAGAAACTGTTTGGGAAAATGAAAAGCAATTTCGTAAATTAACTTTAGAAATGGGTCAATTTATTGATTTAGATAATCGTTATATTACTTATGATAATAATTATATTGAAACTGAATGGTATATTTTAAAAAAATTCTTTGATGAAGGATTATTTTATGAAGGTGTTAAAATTATGCCTTGGTGTCCAAGATGTGGAACAGGTCTTGCTTCTCACGAAGTAGCTCAAGGATATAAACAAGTTGATGCTAATACGGTAATTGTACCTTTTAAACGTAAAGATATGGATGCTTACTTTTTAGTTTGGACTACAACACCTTGGACTTTAATAAGCAATGTTGCTTTATGTGTCAATCCTAATGATAAATATGTTTTAGTTGAATCTAATGGTTATAAATTTATTTTGGCTGATGCTTTAGCTCCTCAAGTATTAGGTAGTGAATATAAAGTTTTAGAAACTTATATTGGTAAAGATTTAGAATATATTGAATATGAACAATTAATTCCAAGTTTAAAAGTTAATGGTAAAGCATTCTTTGTAACTTGTGATGATTATGTTACGATGAGTGATGGTACTGGTATTGTTCATATTGCTCCAGCTTTTGGTGAAGATGATGCAAATGTTGGTAAAAAATATCATTTACCTTATTTAAATCCGGTAGGAGAAGATGCAACTTATACTGATGGTTTATGGAAAGGTATGAATATTTTTGATGCTGATTTAGAAGTTATTTCTTGGTTAAAAGAAAATGATAAACTATTTAAAAAACAAAAAATTAAACACGACTATCCTCATTGCTGGCGTTGTGACTCACCACTTGTTTATTATTCTAGACCATCATATTATTTAGAAGTAACTAAATTAAAAGATAAAATTATTGCTGAAAATAACCAAGTTAATTGGTATCCATCTTTTGTTGGTGAAAAAAGATTTGGCAATTGGCTAGAAAATATGAATGACTGGGCTATTAGTCGTAATCGTTATTGGGGAACACCACTTCCTTTATGGCGTTGTAGTTGTGGACATATGGAAATGATTGGTAGTAAAAGTGAGTTAAAAGAAAAAGCTCTTGAAGATATTGATATAGAAACTCTTGATTTACATCGACCTTTTGTTGATGATATTCATCTTAAGTGTCCTAAATGTGGTAAAGAAATGAGCCGTGTTCCAGAAGTTATTGATTGTTGGTTTGATTCTGGTTCAATGCCATTTGCACAGTATCATTATCCATTTGAAAATCAAGAATTATGGCAAACTCAATATCCAGCTGATTTTATTGCTGAAGGTATTGATCAAACTAGAGGTTGGTTTTATAGTCTATTAGTCATCGGCGTTTTTATGACTGGTAAAAGTCCCTATAAAAATGTTTTGGTAAATGAATTAATCCTAGATAAAAATGGTCATAAAATGCATAAGTCAAAAGGAAATGCCGTTGAACCTTTTACTATTATTTCGCAATATGGAGCTGATACAATAAGATGGTATTTACCTTATGTTTCCCCAACTTGGACTCCTTTAAAATTTGATGAAGAAGGTTTAAAAGAAGTTCATTCTAAATTCTTTAATCCTTTTAAAAATACATATTCTTTTTTCCAAATGTATGCTAATGCTGATCATATTGATATTGATGAATGTAATATTAAATTAGAAGATCGAAAAGATATTGATAAATGGTTAATTTCTAAATATAATCGTTTAGTATTAAATTGTACTAAATATTATGATTTGTATGACTTAAATCAAGTTGTTAAATTAATTACTAATTTTGTTTCTGATGATTTATCTAATTGGTATATTAGACGTAATCGTAATCGTTTTTGGCAAAGTAATTTAGATAATTCTAAAAAGGGTGTTTATATAACAACTTATGAAGTATTATGTGGTCTATGTAAATTATGTGCTCCAATAATTCCTTATACAACTGAAGAAATTTATCAAAAATTAACTGGTAAAAAATCCGTTCATTTAGAAGATTTTCCTATAGCTAATGAATCTTTAATTAATGAACCTATTGAAGAAAAAATGGATTTAGTTCGTAATTTAATTAGTATTGGTCGTTTTGTTAGAGAAGAAGCTAAAATTAAAGTTCGTCAACCATTAAAAGAAGTTTTAATTGATGGTCAAAATGAAAACTTAATTAAAGATTTAGTATCTTTAATTAAAGAAGAATTAAATGTTAAAGAAGTAGTATTTACTGATAACTTAAATTTATATATGAATACTAGTTTAAAGCCTAACTTTAAAGTAGTAGGTAAAATATTAGGCTCTAAAATGAAAGATTTCCAAAATGCTTTAGCATCTTTAAGCGAAGAAGAAATAAATAATTTTAATAATCAAGGAACAATGAATATTAAATTATTAGATGAAGATGTTGTTGTAACTAAAGATATGGTTGAAATTAAAATTACAGCTAAAGAAGGCTTTAATGTAGGAATGGAAAATAATAATTTTGTTATTTTAAATACTGAATTAACTGAAAAATTAATTTTAGAAGGAATTGCTAGAGAATTTGTAAGTAAAGTTCAAAATATTAGAAAAAATAAAGATTTAAATATTGTTGATCGAATAACTATTTATTATAA
>CANQZH010000132.1 GCA_947628245.1 uncultured Bacilli bacterium
TTTGACATCATTGATAATGTACCACAACCCTTTCCATATATTCTTCCTGAATCTTTAAAATGCATATAGGAAAACAGTGTATCAAAGTATTTATCTATTGCCCCGTAAGTAAACTCATCATCATTATTCCAAGAAGTCATTATTACTCCTGCTTTTAAATTTTTATTTGTAATTTTCATTGTTTTAGCATAAAAGCGATCTATCATCATTTTTAACTGACTACTCACATTGTAATAATAAACAGGAGATGTAAAGATTAGAGCATCAGATTCTAATATTTTATTTAAAATCTCATTTCCTTTATCTTTTTGAATACAATCACCATTCATCCCACAAGCATCACATCCCATACAAGGATGAATATCAATATGTGCTAAATCAATTACTTCAACATCTTTTCCTACATCTTTAGCCCCTCTTACAAATTCTCTTACTAATGTATTTGATGTTCCATTCTTATGAGGACTTCCAGCAAGAACAACTATCTTCATCTAATACCTCCTAATATCTTTTCTAATCCCATTTTTATCAATTCTTTATCAGTATAAAATTTATATTCAAGATTTGCTTTATGAGTAGCTTCTTTCATTTTATCCGTTAAAGAAGTATAAGGATAAATTCCTACTAAAAAAGGTAATATCGTAAATGTTATTTCTTCTGCTTCAATATCTTTAACATCAAAGAATTTACATAAACATTGTTCTATTAAAGAAATAGATTCTTTAAATGCTAACTTATAATTAGTAATACTTTCAATTCTACTATTAGCTTCCATTTCAAACATATTCATCGAAATAAGTTTTAATAAAGTTTTTCTTTTCAAAAGAGAATCCGTAATTTTATCTATAAAATCTTCTTTTAATAGTTTTTCATTTAAAAGAAGAGTAGATAAATCTTCGTTCCACTTTAGATATTCTCTTTCAAGAAGTGCTAAAAATATTTCTTCTTTCGTCCCAAAATAATTATAAATAGAAGTTCTACCAACACTTATAAGATCACCAATAAGCTTAATATTTATATCTTTAAAATCAAGCTTTTCATATAGTTTTTCACAAGCATTAATAACTTCTTCTTTTCTTTCATCCACGAGTCGTTTTTCCATCACTTTTCTCCTATTGACATACTGTCAATATAATAATAAATCTACAATGACAATGTGTCAATACATATTATGTAAAAATAGCTAAATTAAATTAGCTATCTTAAATCTCACTAACTTATAATTTGCATTACTCTTCTTTCAATTGCATCATTATGACATAAAATGATGCAATTAACAATACATTTGATGCAAATAATTTCACATTATTCCTTAGTTGAAACTAAAAAAATCATTACTAAATCGATTAATATATTTTTCTCTTTAGGATTAGACTCTGCAATAAGTAAAGTAATTGCAACAAGTGTATTATTATCAATAACTTGTCCTTTTTCGTTATACAAAATATCATAGAATTCTAAGAAATATATAAATAAAGTCGCCGCAATTCGCTTATTACCATCAATAAAAGTATGATTTTTAGTTATTAAATATAAAAAATTAGCAGCTTTCTCTTCTATCGTAGGATATAAATCATTCCCATCAAAAGTTTGATATATATCCCCAATAATTGCCTTTAACCCTTCATCTTTTTCAAGCGCAAATAAATCACTATTTCCAAATTTAAGTTTATTAATTATATTTTTACAATCTTCATATGTAATTTTTTTATTATTTTTAGTCCCATTTGGTTTAACTATTCGCTTATGATCATAATCATCTAGTAAATTTAAAGCATTTGAATAATTATTTATTACTTTAATTATTTCCATAGCTTCTGATTCTTTTAATTTTGTATCAATTCTTCCAGCAATATCAATTAATTGAATTGTTTTTTCTAAATATTCTAATCTTTTTTGATTAACTGCATAACCTTTAATCATATAATCTTTTAATACTTTAGTAGCCCATTTTCTAAAAATAATTCCATTTTTAGATTTTACTCGATAACCAACACTTATAATCATATCAAGATTATAATATTGTACTTGATAAGTTTTACCATCACTTGCAGTTGTTGCAAAATTTGCAACAACCACATCATCAAGTTCTTCTTCTAAAGCATTTTTAATATGTCTAGAAATAACAGATTTATCTCTATCAAACAATTTAGCCATTTGTTCTAATGAAAGCCATACAGTCTCATCTTTCATATTAACTTCCAATTTAACATTTTGATTTTCAAATAATATAATTTCATTTTTCATTCATCATCCCTCCTCCTTTAATTATTTTTAATATTTTCATCAAATATTTTTTTCAAATTATACATCAAGAACAATTGTTAACAAGTTTTTTTAAACAACAAATTCTTAATCTATGAAACTTTTTTAGACATATCAAGAACTCTAATATGATAACCATTTTTTTCATAAAACTTAATAGCATTTTCATTATAGCCAAACACTTCAATCAAAATATCTTTACAACCATTATTAATTAAATACTCTTCCATAAAATTTAATAATAGTTTTCCATAACCTTTACCTCTACAATTTTTTGATACAATTAATTCAGTAATTCTACCTCTTTTAGGTGCTTTAAAATCATAATCAAAAGTTTCTTCATTATTTATTAAACCCACTATTAACCCAACTATTTTATTATTCTCACTATATAAAAAAATTTTACCATTATATTTTTGAACCTCTTGAATAGTCTTTTTAAAATATTCTTCACGATAATCATCTGTTAAAATATTATACTTTTCTTTATCAATACTGACAATGTATTCTTGTAATAGAACTAACAAATCTTTAACTTCATTATCATATTGATCATTATATTCAATTATCATTTCATTCACACCTTTCTATCTTCTTTATTAAAATTATTTAATTTTTTCTTTTTCGTCTATATCAATTTATTTTGTTTAATAATAGATTTGCCAAGTAAATTTTCAATTTCTTACTCTATATAAATCAGCTGCTATAGATATCTCAAAAACTTCATCAATTCTTTCACTACCTAACATTGTTTTATAAGTTCTCTCTTTAGTCCAAAATAACACTATTCATTTTCTAAATCGATATGTAAATTTAATTCTTCTTCAGTTGGTAATTCATTTAAAATTTCAGGTGGTAAATATTCTGATAATTCATATGAACTTCATCTCATAATTTACACGCGGAAAAACAATTTCGTTTTCC
>CANQZH010000133.1 GCA_947628245.1 uncultured Bacilli bacterium
AAAACTTGACATAAAAAAATCCAGTATTTAATTGGTATTGAATAGGATTTGGATTTAAGCCAACTGCAAAACTCGGGGGTTAGTAATCCTTTTATTGATTATGATGGAGAAGGTTTTTTTATAAAACCTATCTATAGTTGTAATGTTATGTATTTGCAAAGAACTAATGATAATCATTTAAGACAACCAATTTTTAAAGAATAATTAGCTTTACATTAAGGCCAATTTTTGTTATGATATTATTGGTTAATAAGAATAAAGCGAGGTTGATTTTAAATGCAAAGAAAATTACAAAAGTATATTGATTTATTAATAGAAATGGCTGGTAGTGATAATAATTATGAGGTCATTAAAGAAGAGTTAAAAGAAGTTGAAAGAGAAATTGAATCTAAGAAACTTGAATTAAAAAATATTAAGAAGTCAATGAAAGATGATAAATATTTAAAAGAAAATGATCGAATTATTGATGAAAATATTAAAATTGGTTTAGAGAATAAAAGACAAGTTTATCAAGTTGAGCTTGATAAAACACTTAAGTTAATTAATAAAGCTAGTATTGATGAAGAAGATAATCATCAGGCTTTAACTAGTGTAGTTAGTCGTTTAAAATCATTAAATACTTTATTAGAAGCTTTACAAGAAAAGATAAAAGCTGTTGCTAAAGATAAATCTTTAAGTTCTTTTTATGAAAATATGATTGAAGAGACGACTAAAGAAATTAGTGAATTAGAAAAGAAAAAAGAAATCCTTACTAAAGAATATGATGAAGTAAGAGAAAAATTAGAATATTATGGTAATAATCGAATTGAACTTGAGAAAAAAATAGAACATTTAAATGTTCGATTAGAAGATACTTTAGAAGCTTTATCTACACCTAATTTTTATGTTGATGAAATATTAAAGAAGAAAGATGAAAATGTTGTTGATGATTTAACTAAAGAATTAGAAGAATTAGAAAATCATCGTTTAGTATTAGTTACCGATCCTGTATATATTGGAAATCAAGTAATGAAAATGTTTATGGATGATGATTATACTTCCGCTTTAGCAAGTGTTAAAGAATTAGTTACGATTGTTAAGGCTAAACCTTATATGAATGAAAGTAAAAGAGAATTAAATAGTTTATTAAAACAAGCTGAAATAACTTTAGATGAATTTGCTAATAGTATAGAAAATAATACTTATTTAGGGGAAGATTCTAAAATTATTGAAAATCGTATTAATTATTTAAATAATGAGTTAGAAACTATTAATAATAAAATTGAAGATATTAAGAAAAGAATAGTTGATATAGATAAGAATATTGTTCAAAATATTTCTAAAGAGTTAAGTGAAACTGATAGTTTGTATCATAATTTAAAAGATGATTATGAAGAATATAAAAAGATTGTTTTAAATACTGATGATACTATTTCTCCTAGAAAGAAAGCAAATTTACAAGCTGCTTATAATCGTAAAAAAGAGGAAATGGATTTAGTTTATAATCTTTTTGAAAAGTATCAAACTGAATTAGAAAATATTATTATTCAATCTAAGAATTTAGAGACTGTTGATTTAGTTAATTTAGAAAATGATAAAGAAAATATTTTAGAAGAAATTGATGAATTAAAGAAAGCTAAGGCTAATAGAACTAGAACTAAAGATATTTTAGCTATGGAAAAAGATAAAGATATGTTAAATAAAATTTCTAATGATGTTGATAATATTAAACATAGTTTAAAATATGATAAGAGTGCTGATGATATTTATCAAGAAATTGAAAGCTTATTTGGTAATGATAATGATGATTCAATAGAAGAAGAAGTTGAAGATAAAAAAGAATATGTTAATTTAGAGGATTTTAAAATAGAAGAAGATGTGAGTCCTGCAATAGATGAGGTTAAAGAAGATAATGTTGTAGTTAATGAACCATTAAATCCTGTTATTGATGCAAAAAATGTTGAACCTTATACTGAACCTGTTGTTGAAGAAAAAACGATTGAATCTAATGTTGAACCGGTTGTTTTAGAAAATAGTGTTGAAACTAATGTTGAACCTGTTGTAGACACTGCTCAAACAGTTGAGGAAGAACCTAATAATTATGATGTTTTAGACGAATCTAATATTTTAGATAATTTTAAACCTGATGATAAGATATTAGCTTCTGCTGATGAAAATTTAGAAGATACTAAAGTGTTTCCACCTAGAGGATCTTCTGAAGAAAAGTATAAAGTAATTAATGTTGAAGAAATTAATAAAGAAAATAAAGAAGAAGTTGTTGTTGATAAACCTGCTGTTGTGGAAGAGACTGTTGAATCATTAGGAGATAATTTGAATAATACATCGGAATATATTAGTTTTAATGATATTTTAAATGGAGATGGATATAATGGGAATTAAGAATAATACAATAATTACTTTATCTAATAATGAACAATATGTTGTTTTAAGTGAAACGATGTATGAAGGAATGAAATATTTTTTAATGATGGGTATTAAGAATAATGAAGTTGATTCTAGTAATGTAGCTATATTTAGAGAAGAAGTTGAGGGAATAGAAACGTATGTTGTTAAAGTAAAAGATCCTAATTTAATGGCAGCTTTAACTAATTTATTAAAATCACAAATGGAGTAGAAATCTCCGTTTTTTTGATGTATAATATTTGATGAAAGAGAGGTTATTTTTATGGAATTAAAAGGAAGTAAAACAGAAAGTAATTTAATGGCTGCTTTTGCGGGTGAAAGTCAAGCTAGAAATAAATATACTTATTATGCTTCTAAAGCTAAAAAGGAAGGTTATGAACAAATTGCTAGTATTTTTGAGGAAACAGCAAATAATGAAAAAGAACATGCAAAGATGTGGTTTAAATTATTAAATGATGGGGATATTCCTGATACTTTAACTAATTTAAAAGATGCAGCTAATGGGGAAAATTATGAATGGACTGATATGTATAAGAGTTTTGCTGAAACTGCTCGTGAAGAAGGTTTTGATGATATTGCTTATTTATTTGAAAGTGTTGGAGAGATTGAAAAACATCACGAAGAACGTTATTTAAAATTAGTAGGTAATATTGAAAATAATTTAGTGTTTGAAAGAGGAGAAGAAAAGGTTTGGATATGCCGTAATTGTGGTCATATTTATGTTGGTAAAAGTGCTCC
>CANQZH010000134.1 GCA_947628245.1 uncultured Bacilli bacterium
GGGGGTATGGTATTATTTAACTAAGATAGGAAGGACTGTAATATATGGAAAAAAATAGAAAAGAAAATAAGATAATATTATTTATATGCTTAGGAATAATCGGAGCAATAGTATTAACTTTAGGAATAACATATGCATATTGGAGATTAACCAAAGAACAAACAGGAATAAATGTTGTTAATACTGATTGTTTTAATATTGATTTTATTGGAGAAAATGATATAACTTTAAATAATGCCTTTCCATTAGATGATGCTGAATTAGAAAGCTTTTTAGGAAGTGCAACACCATATCATTTTACAATTACAAATCATTGTAGTAGTCTAGCAAGTGCCACAATTAACTTAGAAAGTTTAAATGCAAATGCTGATAAACAATTAGATGATCAGTGGATAGATGCTATTCTTTATGAAACAGATTATCATAAAAAATTAAATAAAAGCAAAAAATTAACAGGTAATCCTAATAATGATGCTAATAAAGTAATAGCAGATGCCTTACACGCTTATAGTTTAAAGAATTTTACCTTAAAAGCTAATGAAACAAAAGATTATTATTTATTATTATATATGGATCAAGAAACTCCATTACAAGAAGATACTCAAAATGCTCATTGGAAAGGAAAAATAACATTAAGTGCTGAATATAAAGTAGATCAATTTGCTAATAGTGGGACATTAAGAACAATTGATTCTTATAGAGATACAAAAGGAATGTGGAATTATAAAGATAAATTAACCAAGATCGTAATCGAAACAAAGAAAAGTAAGAAAGAAGGAATAGATGGTCAAACAGTATATGGCCCGTTTAATGAAGGTATTTCAGGAAGCAAAGATGCTATAGAAAGTTATGTAGTATGTGAAGCTGAAGATACGAATTGTATAGGGTATTTACAAGGAGAAGGAGGAATAAAATTAAATAGTGATAGTTCAAAGTTATTTTATAATTTTACAAATGTAACTAAAATAGAAGGAATAGAAAACCTAGATACAAGTAATGTAAAAAATATGAGTGATATGTTTTCTGGAATGAGTAATCTACAAGAATTAGATTTAAGTAACTTTGATACGAGTAGTGTAACAGATATGAATCGTATGTTTCAAAATTGTAAACAATTACAATCCTTAGATTTAAGTAATTTTGATACAAGCAGTGTAACAAAAATGATTTCTATGTTTTATGGAATGAGTAATTTAATAAGTTTAGTTTTTGGAGATAATTTTGATACAAGTAGTGTAGAAAATATGAATCAAATGTTTGCGTTAATGAGCAATTTACAAAAATTAGATTTAAGTCATTTTGATACAAGTAGTGTAACAGATATGAGTTCTATGTTTTATTATTCAAAAAAATTAAATAAAATAACTTATGGTCCAAATTTTATTCATAAAGATGGAGCTGATACAAATAATATGTTTTCTAATTGTCCAGCAAATAGACCAGACCCTAGTGTTCTTCCATCTTGGGAAGACGTATCCTTTTGATTGATTTAGCAATTTTGCTATTTCTTTTTATGTAAATTGTTTAATTTTTTTTATTTTAAATATTAATGCGCTGTGTATTAGAATAGTGAAGTTAAATATATAGAAATATAATAAAAAATGCAATATAATTAAGTTGCTAAAATTGAACATCAAAAAAAAGAACATCAGAAATATATTCCACCTGCGAATCATCCTTGGCGAAAAAATATGATGCTCAAACATTAACAAACCCCAAGGTTTATCGCTTAGGGCTTTCCAAAAGAGAAATATATATCTTTTTTGCTTAGCATTATTTAAGTGCTCTGGTCACTCCTCAGTGTTGCCAATATCTCCTTAAATAACAATTATTATATTAATTATTTATAAAAAGTCAATAATTTTTATAAGGACATTTTTGCTAATTATTAGCGAATTACACTTATTTTTAGATAGAGACATTTTCAATAATTATTCACACATTTTATGTACATTAGTAATTTTTTCTTTACAATTTAAAAAAAATAATTATAATAATTTATCAAGGTTGTGTTATTATGGATTATAATTTATTTTCTGAAGATGTTAAAGTATTATTAGAACAAACAAATAAAGCTATTGATGAAAAAAATTATTTAGAAATTGGACTTTTCTTAAAAGAATATCGTAAAATGATTTATAGTTTAAATCTTGATATTTATTTTAATATTTTTATTAGTAATATTAGTAAAGTATTTAATAAGGATGAAGTATGTGTTAATTTAGCTAAAAATGTTAAATTAATTAATAAAGAATTATTAAAGTTAAATCGTTTTTTATTAAAACATCGTTTTGAATTAGATAATCCAAATAATATTACTTTGCTTTCTTTAATTCAAAATTATTGGATGTTAGATGATTTAGAAAGTGAATTAATTAAATATAATACTAGTTTAGATAGAACTTATTATTATGCTAAGAATCAAGATGTAATAGAAGATTTATTTAATAAGAATGAAGAACTTAAAAGAAGTATAGACTAAGTTTTATAAGCCATAATATTAATGGTGAAGTTTTATGAAACAAAATTTATTTATTGATGCGGCTATTCCATTAGAAAAGAATTATTTAATTGAAAGTCATAAAGAACGTAATGTTTTAGTTAAACATTATTATGTTAAAGAAGAGTATGATCATAAAATTAAACACGATAAAGGGGATTATTTTAGTATATTTTTTGATGATATTGTAATATATCAAGAGATTAAATCTTTAGAGAGAATTGTTAAAAAAATAGTTAAGATGTTTTTGAAAAAGTATCATAAAGGGGGAACTATTTTAGTTTTAGGTTTAGGTAATTCGAGTATTTTAGGAGATTCTTTTGGGGTTAAATCTTTAAGTAAGATGATTGCGACTAATCATTATAATGATATTTATACTATTCCTAAAGTTGCGTTGTTTTCTCCTGAAACGACTAATAAGACGGGAATATCTTCTTTTAAGTTAATTTCAATGGTTGTTAATGATTTAAAACCAGATATAATTATTTTAATTGATTCTTTAGTTACTTCTAATGTTAATTATGTTAATCGAACTATTGAAATTAATGATTGTGGAATTATATATGCTGATGCCCTAAAAGATAATAAATGTATTAATCGTAAAACTTTTGGAATACCTGTTTTATCAATTGGTTATC
>CANQZH010000135.1 GCA_947628245.1 uncultured Bacilli bacterium
CAAAAACTTAAAGCAGTTTCATAGCCAATACCTCTAGTTCCCCCAGTTATAATTACAACTTTATCTTTAAAATCAAACATAACATCATTCCTTTTCTAAAAAAATTGTATAAAAAAAATTTAATAAATACAAGAAAATTTATTATTTTGTTTATACAATTATTTCGTATTGTTTGCTAAAAAAGATTGGCTTATTGTGTATTAAACTTAAAAAAATAAGTTTTTACAACTTACCTTCATCTATTAACTTCTTCCAACGATCGTGAACATAGGAATTACCGCCTAAAGTTTTATATCTATCATATAATTCATAAGCATTTTGTTTTTGAATTTGAGTTTTTTCTATTCCTTTATCAACATCATTTACAAAATTAACTAATATTATTTTAACTAATTCTAATTCAATTTCATTTCTTCTTTTAGAAGATGTTTCTTGTAAATCATCAATTTTCTTTTCAATTGGTTTTAAAATTTTAGAAATAAATTTTTTTAAAATAGTAATTATGGTTGTAATACTTCCAATTAAAACCGTTATAAAAGTTAAGACAGTGGCGATTTGACCTAAAGAAATATTTTCCATAAGTTTATCCTTCTTTCATATTAGTATATGAAAATTAAAAAAACTAGACTAAGTGATTTATCTAGTTTGTTAAAATAAACTTATTTGTTCATTTTTTGGAATTACTTTTTTATAATCAGCTATTATGGCATCCATATCAGTTAATATATGATATTCGCTACATTTATTTAAAAATAATTCCATTAAATAACGATATTGCAAAGTATTACAAATATGACGATTATTATAAACACTTATGTAATCTTCTTTTAATCCGGGATATAGTTGGTCTAAGGCTGCATAATAATAATCACGTTGATTAGTTCTTAAAGTCATTCCCATTTTAGTATAAATAAATTTGGTATGAGCATCTTTACCTTTTTCAATTATTTGAGTTATTGAGTCTTCGTTATCAGTTAAAAATGGTAGTACTGGATGTAATAAAATACCCGTATATATGCCATTTTCAATTAAAGTTTTTACTAAGGCAAAACGTCTACTAGAACTTATAACTTTAGGTTCTATTTTTTTTGCTAAAGCATCATCAGGAGTAGTAATAGATATTTTTATAATTACACTATTAACTTCCGAAATAGCTTTTAATAAATCTAAGTCTCTTAATATTAAATCACTTTTAGTATCAATTGAAACCCCAAAACCATATTTAAGAATTAGTTGGAGTGCTCCTCTTGTAAGTTGCAAGTTTTCTTCTTCTAAATTATAAGGGTCAGATAAAGTTCCAAACGATACTACGCCTTTATACCCTTTACTTTTTAATTCTTCTTCTAATATTTCTAAAGCATTTTCTTTACATCTAATTTGATCAAAATTTTTAATATGATAAGTTTCACAACGAGAGTTACAATAAATACAGCCAAAAGAACATCCTTTATATAAATTCATATGATAATCGATACCAAACCAACGATTACCTTGATCAGATTTAGTCATAATTGTTTTTGTTTTAACTTTTTCCATAATAACCCACCTATTAAAATTATACTAAAAAAACTATTGTTTGTCACTTACTTGTTTTTCTTTTAAAAATCTTTTTAGTAAAAAAGTTAGAAAATATGGAAAGGTATAAAATTTACCATTAAAGCCAATATTCTTGTTACATAACTTTATTCCAAATTTTGTTTCTTTATAATATTTATCATTAATCATTTTAGTTAAAGAAATTGTTGGATTATCAGATGCTTTTACTTCTATGGGAATAATAGAATCAATATTTCTTATAATAAAATCAATTTCCATACTTGGTTTTTCTTGTTTGTAAAAAAATAAATTATAACCAGATTTTACTAATTCTTCTGAAATAATATTTTCATATAATGCTCCTTTATAGGTATTAAAGTTTTTATTAAATCTTAAATCTTCTTGAGATTCTTCATCCAATGAACCAATAAGAAGCCCAGTATCGCTAAAATAAAGACGATAATTATTAGGATTATAGTTGGCTTTTAGGGGTAAGGCAACATTTTCTAGACAATAACTTATATTAATAATTCCAGCATTACATAACCATTCTATAACTCCAACATAATCTCTATTTCTAGCATTTTTAGTTATTTTGGAAATATAAAACTTTTTATTTTCGTTTCCTAAAAAGACTTTAACTTTTCGATAAGTATTTAATATTTTAGTTTTATCTAAATCACCAGCATATTTAGTTATATCTTCTTCATAGTCTAATATTATTTGTCTTTGCATATCTAAAATTCCACTATAATTTTTATTTTCAATAAATCTATTTACAATAGCTGGCATTCCTCCAATAATCATATGTTCTTTAAAATTTTCTAACATTACATCATATTGAATATCAGTCAAAGGTTTTAATTCTTTCATACAAGTATACAAATCTTCAATTTGTTCTTTTTTGTAACCTTTTGCCCAAAGGAATTCTTCAAAATCTAGAGAATACATTAGATAATCAGTTTTATAACCTACACTATTAGATTCAATTTCTTTATAGTTTATACCCATTAAAGAGCCCGAACAAATAACATCATATCTACCATCAAGTTTGAAAAATTTTAATGACGTCGCCACATTAGGACATTTTTGAATTTCATCAAAAAAGATTAATGTTTTGTGAGGTATAAATTCAATTGAAGGATCTTTTAAAGTAATGTTCTTAATAATATTATCGACAACATATCCATTATCAAAAATATCTAAAAATTCACTTTTTTCAATAAAATTAATTTCAACAAAACATTCATAATTATTAGTACCAAAATATTCTACAGCATTAGTTTTACCTATTTGTCTTGCTCCTTTAATTATTAAAGGCAATTTATTATTATCATTTTTCCAAGCAATTAGGTAATCATCTATTTTACGTTTTAATCTACTCATTAGTTATCACCGTTTAAATAATACCATAAATAGAGCAAATTTTCAATAATTTTCACACTTTTCCTACTATATTTTGCTATTATTTTCACACTTTCCCAAGTGTTTTTTGCCTATTTTTTCACATTTTTCCTATTTTAAAAGCCAACATATCTTCCAATTTTTAAGCCAAAATGGTTTCTTACTAAAATAATTCCCAT
>CANQZH010000136.1 GCA_947628245.1 uncultured Bacilli bacterium
TTGAGGAGAGCTGTTCCTAGTACGAGAGGACCGGAATGGACATACCTCTGGTGTATCTGTTGTAACGCCAGTTGCAGCGCAGAGTAGCTATGTATGGAAGGGATAATCGCTGAAAGCATCTAAGCGAGAAGCCTCCTCCAAGATGAATTTTCCCATTCTTCGTGAAGTAAGAATCGTTGCAGACTACAACGTTGATAGGCTAGAGGTGGAAGCGTAGTAATACGTTGAGCTGACTAGTACTAATAATTCGAGGATTTAACTTATTTAATTTGTTATGAGACATACATTATCTTGTTTTTAAAGGACAAAATCCTTTATAGGTGACGATAGCCTAGTGGATACACCTCATCCCATCCCGAACTGAGAAGTTAAGCACTAGAACGCCGACGATAGTGATAAGCGAAAATAGGAAGTCGCCTATTTTTTTTTGCTTTAATTTATTTGTATTGAAACGATATTGAAATTGCATTGACAATCTGTCCAAAAATTGGTAATATAAATTTAGAATGGAGATAATAATATGGAATATAATTCTAGTAATACAACCAATATGAGTTTTCGTGTAGATAAGACTATCAAAAAAAGAGCTGATGCCTTATTTAAAAGCTTAGGTTTAAATACTTCAGTTGCCTTAAATATGTTTTTAACTCAATGTGTTAGAGAACAAGGCATTCCATTTACTCCTAAGATGACATCTGATGCAAAAAAAGCCCAAAATATTATCGAAGATGAAAATTTAATTAACAACAATATTGAAGACTTGTTATAAACACTTTTAAAGTGTTTTTTTTGGGATATAATGCCAAATATGTGTAAAGAATATTATTTATATTGTATGCTATTTTATATCTGTGATAGAATTAATTTAGGTGATTAAAAATATGGATTATAAATTTACATCAAAAGATGAATCTGATACTTTGGAATTAGCCCAAAATATTGAAAGTGAAAAATTTCCTAATATGGTAATTTGTTTAAATGGTGAACTTGGAAGTGGTAAGACTGTTTTTGTTAAAGGTTTTGCCTCATCTTTAGGGATAACTGATAATATAACCTCGCCAACTTTTAATATAGTTAAAGAATATTTAAATGGGGAATTACCATTATATCATATAGATGCTTATCGTCTTGAAGATAAAAAAGATGACATAGGTATTACTGATTATTTTAATAAAGATGGTGTAACTATTATTGAATGGGCTGAATTAATTGAAGAAGAATTACCAGAAGAAAGATTAGATATTGTCTTTAAATTAGTTGATGAAAACACAAGAGTTTTAGTATTAAAACCATATGGAAAAATATATGAAGATATATGTGAATCCGTTTTATAAGAGTTGATAACTCTTTTTCTTTTGCCAAAAAAATGTTATACTACTAGTGTTTTAAGAAGGTGTTTTATGTTAACTTTATTTATTGATACTCATACAACTTATCTAAGATTAGGATTAGTATTAGATAATCAACTATTAAAAGAAGAAAAAACTACTGAAAAATTAGATCACAGTACTATTTGTCTTCCAACCCTTATTAAATTAATGAACGAGACTAATAAAACTGTTCAAGACTTAACTGATATTGTTGTTGTAAACGGACCAGGTTCATTTACGGGTGAACGATTAGGAGTAACTATTGCTAAAACTTTAGCCTATACCTTACAAATTCCCATTAGGACTATTACAAGTATTGAAACTTGTTTATCTTCAATTAATTTAAAAGAAGAAACTTATCTTTCATTAAGTGAAAAAAATGGTTATTTTCTTGCTTTATATAATCCTCAAAAAGAATTATTTAATGATTATTTTTATCTAACTAAAAGTGAATATAGTGATTTTATTAAAAACAATCCAGTTTTAGAAGTTGAAGAATATGACATTTTAGAAAGTGTTAAATTTGCTCATCAAAAATCATCATTAAATCCTCATACTGTAAATCCTTTATATGTTAAAAAAATTGAGGTTTTAAAATGATTAGAGAGGCTATTTCTAACGATTTAGAAAGTATTTATAATTTAGGTAGCTTATTACATCCTAATTACCGAATTATTAATAATTTAAAAGATTTTTTAAATAATAATATCCACCATCTATATGTATTTGAACTAGATAATAAAATAGTTGGTTTTATTCATTATACTAAACTATATAATTCAGTTGATTTAGTAGATATTGTTGTTGAAGAAAAATATCAAAATCAAAAAATAGGCACCAATCTAATTGATTACATCATAACCAATTTAGAAATTAATGATCGCATTTATTTAGAAGTTAATACTAATAATCAAAAGGCTATTAACTTATATCAAAAATTTGGTTTTAAAATAATTAATATTCGAAAAAATTATTATGGAATTGATGATGCTTATGTTATGGAAAGAGTGATTTAAATGAAAGATGTATATATCTTGGCAATTGAAACTTCGTGTGATGAAACTAGTATGGCAATTGTTAAAAATGGTCGAGAAATTGATTCATTAACTATTTTAACTCAAATGGATACCCACGCCAATTTTGGGGGAGTTGTTCCTGAAATTGCTAGTCGAATGCATACTGAAAATATTACAATGGTTTTAGAAGATACTTTAAAAAAAAGTAAAATTACTATGAATGAAATATCAGCTATAGCTGTTACTTATGCTCCAGGATTACTAGGGTCTTTACTAGTAGGAGTAGAATGTGCCAAAGTTTTAGCTTATGTTTACAATAAACCTTTAATAAAAGTTAACCATACTCTAGGTCATATCTATGCAAATAACATCGATAATGAAATAAAATATCCAACATTAGCTTTAATTGTCAGTGGGGGACATACTGATTTAGTAATTTTACAAAATGAAAGTGAAATTGAAGTTTTAGGAAGTACTATTGATGATTCCGTTGGTGAAGTCTATGATAAAGTAGCAAGAGTTCTTGGAATGTCTTATCCTGGTGGTCCAAATATCGATAAAGCGGCTTCGCTAGGAAGCCCTACATATGAAATGCCAATTCCAATGAATAATGATAGTTATAATTTTTCTTATAGTGGATTAAAAAGTTATATAAT
>CANQZH010000137.1 GCA_947628245.1 uncultured Bacilli bacterium
GCTAAAAAAATTAAAACTTATGATACAAGTATTTTACCTTATCAAGATTGTTGTACTATTTTTGTACCAGAGCATCCCGTTATTTATCCTAGTTTAGATAAATGTAGGGAATATGAACAAAGTTTTGATTATGAAAGTTTAATTAATGAAGCAATTAAAAATGAAGTTATAATTAAACCACAAGAAAAACAAAATGACTATAGTGAGTATTTATAGTCATTTTTTTAAGATATCATTGACACTTTTTAAGATTTCCTCTTTGGAATATCTTTTTGTTTTCTTGTTAAATTCTTCTTCTGCTTCTTGGAGTTTTTCATTAATATATTTAGTATAAGATTTATGTTTTAACTTTATCATTTTTATCCCCACTTTCAATTTAATTGTAAGGTAAAAGTTATATTTTGTCAAACATTATTATTTTTGTTCAAAACTTTGACAAATAGCTTTTTCATTATTAATTGTTATACTTCCTAAAGAACATTTATCTTCTTTTTTATCATAATATTTACAGTTTTTAACATAACAACATATTCTTTGATTAAAGTATTCGTTTTTCATATATGCACCTCATTATTAATTTGTATTAAAATATTAAAATTATACATACTAATAATGGTGAAGAAAAATGCGAAATTTAAAAAAGAAAAATAATAATAAAGAAAAATTATTTGATAATAATATACAATCTAAAAATGAAGATTTTATTAATAAAGGAATGACTACTGGACCAGAATGCTTATAAAATTGACGTTTGCTTTTTTTTCTTTATGGACATTAATCTAGCTATTTGATAAAATACTTTTGGGAGTGATTAATTTGAAAGTATTAAGTGTTAATGCTGGTAGTTCATCATTGAAGTTTTCAGCTTATGAAATGCCAGAAGAAAAATTATTAATAAGTGGTTATTTTGAAAGAATAGGAATGGATAAGAGTTTCTATACAATTAAAGTTAATGGTGAAAAGATTAAAAAAGAGGTTTCATTACCTGATCACGAAGTAGCTTTTAAATTTTTAGTTGATGAATTAATAGAACAAAAAATAGTTCAAAGTTTAGATGAAATAAAAGCTATTGGTCATCGTTCTGTTCAAGGTGGTAGTATTTCATCAAGTGTTTTAGTTAGTGATGAAGTAATTAAGACAATTGAAGATAATGCTGTATTAGCGCCTTTACATAATCCGGCTAGTATTGTGGGCATTAAATCAGCAATGAAAGTTATTCCAAATGCTACACACGTTGTTATATTTGATACATCTTTTCATACAACTATTCCAAAGGAAAATTATTTATATCCAGTACCTAAATCTTGGTATGAAAATTATAAAGTTAGACGTTATGGATTTCACGGGACAAGTTATCGTTATATAACAAGTGTTATGCAAGAAAAATTAAATAAAGAAAATGTTAATTTAATTATTTGTCATATTGGTAATGGAGCTAGTATATGTGCCGTTAAGGATGGTAAAAGTCTTAATACAACTATGGGCTTTACTCCAGTATCTGGGTTAATGATGTCTACTCGTTGTGGAGAGATTGATCCATCAATTGTTACTTATATGATTGATAATGGTATGAGTGCTAAAGAAGTATCTAATGCTCTAAATAAAGAAAGTGGATTAATTGCTATAAGTGGTTATAGTGATTCAAGAGATATTGAAGCAGGAATTAAAGAAGGTAATGAAGATTGCATTTTAGCCCAAAAAATGTTAGTTAGAAGAATTGTTAATTATATAACTAATTATTATGTTGAATTACAAAGTTGCGATGCTATTGTCTTTACTGCTGGATTAGGTGAAAATGCAAGAGCGATGAGAGAAGAAGTATTAGAACAATTAGGTATTTTAGGAATTAAAATTGATAAAGAAGAAAATAATCAAATTGCTAGTTATTTAGCTAAAAGTGAAGGAGTTATTACAACAAGTGATAGTAAAGTAAGTGCTTATGTTATTCCAACTAATGAAGAAGTTATGATGGCAAGAGATGCTTATTCATTTGTAAAGTAAATAGAAAGGATTTAAGATGAAGAGTGATATCAAGAAAATAATCTTAAAAAAAATTAAACAATATGAGACAATTGTTATTGCTCGTCATATTGGACCTGATCCTGATGCTATATGTAGTCAACTTGCTTTAAGAGATTTTATTAAAGAAAATTATCCTAAGAAAAAAGTTTATGCAGTTGGTAGTGGAGTTGCTAAATTTAAAAAATATGGGCAATTAGATAAAGTAGATAATAAAACTTTAAAAAATGTTTTATTAATTACTTTAGATGTTCCTAATTTTTATCGGGTAGATGGGATTGAAGATTTAAAATTTAAAGAGATTATTAAAATAGATCATCATCCTTTTGAAGAAAAGTTTGGCATAATTGAATGGATAGATGAAGAATCTTGTAGTACGTGTCAAATGATAACTAAAATGGTTTTAAAAAGTAATTTAGAGTTATCAAGAAATGTTGCAAGTAATTTGTTTTGTGGTATTGTTTCGGATAGTGATCGTTTTTTACTTTCTTATACTTCAGTAGAAACTTTTGAAATAGTTACTAAATTATTACAAAGAACTAAAATACCTTTTCACGAATTATATGATAAATTATATGAAAGACCAATTGAAGAAATTAGATTTCACGGTTATATAGCTTCAAATTTAAATATAACCGAAAATGGTTTTGCATCTATTATTATTGATGATGAAATTTTAAAAAAATATAATGTTGATTCATCAACACCTTCTAATATGATTAATGATTTTAATTACATTAAAGAAATTAAAGTTTGGACTTTTGTAACTTATGATGAAAAAAATAATTTATATAAAGTTAATATTAGAAGTAAAGGACCAGTCATAAATGAAATAGCTAGTAAATATAATGGTGGAGGTCATAAATTTGCTAGTGGAGTTAGAACTTCAAATAAAGAAGATATTGATAATTTATTTAAAGATTTAGATTTAGAATGTAAAAAATTTAAAGAATAGTTATTGTAAAGAAGATGTAAAAAGTCTTCTTTTTTCATCAATAAATTATAAATATTTGATATATTAA
>CANQZH010000138.1 GCA_947628245.1 uncultured Bacilli bacterium
TCATCATTAACGACATCAAAATATTCATCTTTGATGTGATATAAATAACCTGTTTTTATTTTCATTGTCATCAACTCCATAGAAAGTATAACATAAAGAAAAAGAAAACTCCACCTTACGATGAAGTTATTCTACATTTTCAACCGGGATCACTTATTACTCGCTAGCCACCCGGAAGCGAGAAACATTGTCGACCGGGATTATTTATTACTCGCTAGCCACCCGGAAGCGAGAAACATTTTCACACTTTCTCAAGTGCAATATAAATATACTATATTTTTATGAAAATGTCAAATAGTATACAAAGTTTGTTAACTCTAAACCTTGGGAAAATACTCCCTAATATATATTATGCTACTTATACTTAAAATAATACAAAAAAGACTTATGTACCGAAGTACCTGTCAGTTATAAACCCAAAAATATTGCATAAATATTAACTTTTAGGATAATTTTTATATTTTGATAAAACATTATTTACTCCTATTAAAGTTTTTTTTAATTTCGATTGCAGCTTGTATAACTATCTCATTTGGGATGAATAAAATTATATAAAACTAAGAATTTATTGAAAAAAAAATAGGGCTCCATCCTAAAATATACCCCCTTGCAAAAACGTTTAACATTTTTTCCTTGCATAATCATATTAACAATAATTATATTTAATCTTTAATTTATTAACTAGATGTTGAATGACCTAGGGCTTCTAAAGTTTCCTAGGCACTACTCTTACATTATATACCATACTTGCATTTATTAAGTCAATAACTTTTCACTGTTATACTATTTATTTTTTTTCTTAATTATCATTTACTAATTTCTTCATTTAATTCAAAATTTTTTTCTTTCATAAAAGTAAATTTATTTTTGATTTGCTGGTGTATAATTTGTTTCCAAAGATTGTTTTATTTTAACACTGTTGTCGCAATTAGAAAACATACATAAAATTTTTCATTCTTTCTAATTTATTTTTGAAAATCCATTACAAAATTCAGTTGTTAATTATTTTTACTTTATTTAAGTTTTTTTGATTACTATTAATTTTTATTCTCATTTTTGATTGTGCCTTTAACATCAATAAATTAGTAGTCTAAACTATTTTGGTCTAATAGAAAATCGAATATACTCATTGTGATTATTCCATCTTCAGTTCTAGTCCTTTTTATGTAGTCTTTTACAATTATAACCTTTTTAAAAGAATCATTAATTTTTAAAAGTGGTCGTTCTTCTTGTTTAATTTTTTCTTCATTTGGCATACTAAATGCTGATTGAATATATATTTTATTATTTCCCTTATTTGCAACAAAATCTACTTCTAGTTGCTTATAAGTATATTCGTTTTCTTTCTTTTCTTTTAATTCTATAAGACCAACATCAACATTGTACCCTCGTCTTTTTAATTCTAGATATATAACATTTTCCATAATATGTGTTTCTTCATGTTGTCTAAAATTAATAAAAGAATTGCGAAGTCCTAAATCACTAAAATAGTATTTGTTAGGAGTACTTATATATTTTTTTCCTTTTACATCATATCTTTCTGCTTTTTCTATTATATATGCTTCTTCTAAATTTTTTAAATAGGAACTTATTGTTTTATGATCAATGTTTATTCCAGCAGTTGATTTAAAAGTGTCTGAAAGTTTCTTGGGATTAGTGAGTGATCCAATATTAGAAGAAATTATTTCAATTAAACTAACTAATTCACTATCATTTTTTATATTATTTCTTTCAATAACATCATTCACATAAACATTTTTTTGTTGTTCTTTTAAATAAGCCATTTTTCTTTCATCACTATTCATTGAAACAACTAATGGTAATCCTCCATAAGTTATATATTCAACCCAACCATCAAGTTTATCTCCTTCATATACTGACATAAATTCAGAATATGATAGTGGATATATCCTAATTTCTTCACCTCTTCCTCTAAATTCTGTAATTATATCGCTAGAAAGAAACTTGGAATTACTACCTGTTACATAAATATCAATATTTTGTATTCTCAACAGTCCATTTAAAACGCTTTCAAAATTTTCGCATTTTTGAACTTCATCTAATATTACATAATATTTTTTTTTATCTACTATTTTTTCTTTAACAAATTTACTTAAATTTTGTGGAATTAATAAATATTCATTATCAGAATCATCTAAAGCTACTGATATAATATGGTCTTTTTCTACATTATTATTTAACAAATATTCATAAAATAATGTATTAAGCAAATAAGATTTACCACATCTACGAATTCCAGTAACAACTTTTATAAGTCCATCATTTTGAGCTTCTATAAGTTTATTCAAATAATAATCACGATTTATTCTCATTTTGATTCTTCCTTTCAAGTATCATTGTACTACTTTTCAAGAAAATTATCAATCAGTCATTCCCAAAAAACTCCAAAGTTGACTTTTTTGGGAATAGAAATAGTAAAAAAGACTAAGAAAATTTAGCCTTTAATTATTTATTATTTTGCCTGTTTTTCATTGATTGCAGCTTGAGCAGCAGCAAGTCTTGCAATAGGTACTCTAAATGGTGAACAAGAAACATAATTTAAACCAATCTTATGGCAAAATTCAATACTTGATGGTTCACCACCGTGTTCACCACATATTCCTAACTTAATATCACTTCTTGTACTTCTACCTTTTTTAGCAGCCATTTCTACTAGTTGTCCAACACCTTCTTGATCTAATTTGGCAAATGGATCTGATTCATAAATTTTATTTTCATAATAAGAATCTAAGAATTTACCAGCATCATCTCTTGAGAAACCAAAAGTCATTTGAGTTAAGTCATTAGTTCCAAATGAGAAGAATTCAGCTTCTTCAGCAATTTTATCAGCAGTTAAAGCAGCTCTTGGAATTTCAATCATTGTTCCAATATGATAACTTATATCACTATTTAATTCTTTTTTAACTTCTTCAGCTGTTTCTACTACAACATTTTTAACGAATTTTAATTCTTTTACTTCACCAACTAATGGAATCATTATTTCT
>CANQZH010000139.1 GCA_947628245.1 uncultured Bacilli bacterium
TTGGGTTTTAAATATTAATCCTTTAACTCATTTAGTTAATGCTTATCGTAGTATTTTTTACTATCAAACAATGCCAAGTTTATCATCATTATTTTATTTATTTATCTTATCAATAGGGGTTGTACTAATAGGATATACCATATTTAGAAAATTAGAGAAAGGTTTTGCTGAGGAGTTGTAGTTTTATGAATGAATATATTATTGTTAAACATAAAGAAATAAGTGGTTTAAAAAATCCTAAATTTAATGTTATTGGTGAATTTATTAGAAGTGACCTTGATTTGGTTGTAAAAGCTGATGGTAAAGAAATAGAATATGAATGTTATCATAATATTGATAATTTTATTTTAAATGCCGTTTTAAATAAAAAAGTGAAGAATGTTACTTTATATGCTAAAGAAAATAATAAATTACATGAAATATTTACAATTAAAAATAGGTTTTTAAATCGTTTAATTAATAGATTTCAATCATTCTTTTTTAAACCAGTTAATAAATTAAAATTGATTTTTAGGTCTTTAAAAAATGGAATAGTCTTTTTATGGCGCGAACATCATTTTTTAATTCCACCTTCTTTATGGAAGAAATATTTTGTAGCGTTTGTAAATAAAGTTAAAAGTGGTTTTAATATGCTTTATTTAAATCCTTTTCGTCAAGAAGATTATTTGGAATGGATTAGTAATTGTGAAGAGAAAACTGTTTATGAAGAACTTAAATATCAACCTAAAATATCAATTATTATTCCGGTTTATAACATTAAAAGAATTTATTTAGAAGAATGTCTTGATTCTATTTTAAATCAACATTATCAAAATTTTGAAATATGTATAGCTGATGATTGTTCGACATTACAAGAAACAATTGATACTTTAAAAGAGTATGAAGAAAAAGATAAAAGAATAAGAGTTGTTTATCGGAAGAAAAATGGTCATATTTCTAAGTCTAGTAATGATGCTTTAAAAATTGCAACTGGTGAATTTGTTGGTTTAATGGATAATGATGATGTTTTAACGCCTAATGCTTTATATGAAATGGTTTTAGCTTTAAATAAAAATAAAAATTTAGATTTGATTTATAGTGATGAAGATAAAATAGATATGAAGGGAAAAAGATGTGATCCTCATTTTAAACCTGATTATAGTCCTGATACTTTATATGGAGCAAATTATATTTGTCATTTTGAAATTTTAAGAAAGAAAATAATTGATGAAATAGGAGGTTTTCGAGTTGGACTTGAAGGGGCTCAAGACCATGATTTATTTTTAAGATTTGTTGAAAAAACTACACCTGAAAAGATTTGTCATATTCCTAAAATATTATATCATTGGCGAAAGATACCGGGTTCAACAGCTGATACCATTGCTAATAAAGAATATGCTATTAAAGCGGGACAAAGAGCAGTAGAAGATGCTTTAAAAAGAAGAAAGTTAGATGCTGAAGTTTTAGTTCCGATAACATCTACCCAGTATATTGTTAATTATAAATATAAAGAAGAACCTAAAGTATCGATTATTATTCCAACTAAAGATTTAGCTAAATTATTAAGAAAATGTTTAAATTCAATTTATCAAAAAACAATTTATAAAAATTTTGAAGTTATTGTTGTAAATAATAATAGTAGTGAAAAAGAAACTTATGAATTGTTTGATTATTATAAAGAAAAATATGATAATTTTAGAGTTATTGATGCTATGATTCCTTTTAATTATTCTAAACTAAATAATTTAGCGGTTAAGGAAGCTAAAGGAGATTATTTATTGTTTTTAAATAATGATACGATTATTAAAACTAGTAAATGGCTTAATATTATGGTAGGTTATGCTATGCAAAAACATATTGGTGCGGTTGGGGTTAAATTATTATATCCTGATGATACTATTCAACATGCTGGAGTTATTCTTGGCTTAGGACATTGTGCTGCTCATGCTTTTGCTGGTGAAAATGGGGGTTCTTATGGAATGTATGGCCGTTTATTAGTTCCTTATAATTATTCAGCAGTTACGGCGGCATGTATGATGGTAAGTAAGAAAAAGTTTATGAGTGTTAAAGGTTTTGATGAAAAGTTAAAAGTTGCTTTTAATGATGTTGATTTTTGTTTAAAACTATTAGATAAAAAATATTATAATATCTTTTTACCACAAGTAGTATTATATCATTATGAATCTAAAACTAGAGGTTATGATACAACTACTGAAAAATATCAATTATTATTAAAAGAAATAGATTATTTAAATAGTAAATGGCATGATATTTTACATAATGACCCTTTTTATAATAAAAATTTTAGTCTTAAAAAAAGTTTTGTTTTAGATAAAAAGAATGAAGATAAAGAAAATTTAGAGAGAAATTAAAAAAGGAGAAATGATTTATTTTAGTTAGTAAGAAATGCATTATCTCTCTTGTAACTAACTATATATATCATAAAATGATGGATGAAAAAATCTAAGATATTATTAATTATTCCAGCTTATAATGAAGAAGCTAATATTTTAAAAACTTGTAATAGAATTTTAGAATATAATAAAGAACATAAAACTAATTATGATTTTATTGTTATTAATGATGGGTCTTTAGATAACACAAGAAAAATCTTAGAAGAAAATCAATTGCCTCATATTAATTTAATTCATAATTTAGGAATTGGTGGGGCTGTGCAAACTGGTTATAAGTATGCTTTAAAATATGATTATGATTTTGCTATTCAATTTGATGGTGATGGGCAACATGATGTCAATTATGTTGAAAAATTAATTAAACCGATTATAAATGATGAAGCTGATTTTACAATTGGGAGTCGTTTTATTGAAAATATTAGTGGTTTTAAAACTTCTTTTATGAGAAGAGTAGGAATTAAAATTATTAC
>CANQZH010000140.1 GCA_947628245.1 uncultured Bacilli bacterium
TATTATTGATTTATATACTATTGATAATAAAATAAGTAAATATGATGTTGGAGGTCTAGAATATGTTTATGAACCTGCTAAAGATTCATTTAAAAGTACGGTAATGGATACTATTTATAAAACGGTTATTAATAATATTGGTGATAAAAGAGAACAAAGTTTGCCTGTTGTTTCAAATATTACTGTTAATTCTGTTACTCCTAGTACATATGTAATGCCTGATGAAAGTGAAGCATCTGCTTATACTGTAAATATTTCTTGGGAATATGAAACTTCTTTGGGTTATGATAATAGTGGAACTATTGAATTGGTTAAAAATGATAATCGAATTGATGTAGTTTCTTTTAAACCAGAAGAGTAAAAAATTAATTGTATATTTGTTAAAAGTTTAGTATAATTGTTATAATAAAAGGGTGAAAAAAATGGAAAAGAATAATAATGAAAAAAATCAAAAAATGGTATCTAGTAAAAATCTTGTTATTTCAGCGTCTATTTTAGTTGTTTCAATTATTATAATTGCCTTTAGTTTAACTTGGGCATATTTTACAGTTGGTAATGGTGGTAAAGAAGCAATTAATGATAATCAAGCAGCTATTTTAAATGTTGATTCTAATTTAAAAAATGCATCAGCTATTAATGAAACAGAAATGGCTTTGATTGAACCGGAAAATGTTGATACGGAAGCTAAAAAAGTAACTTTTGATGTAACTAATCAAGATACTTCAACAGTTAATGCTAAATATATAGTTAAATTAATTGATTATTCAATTACCAAAAATTTATCTAGTGAATATTTTAAATGGAAATTAGTAGTAAATCCTGGAGAAGGAGAACAAGTTTTTAGTGGTAATTTTCTTCAAAATGATATACCTGAGGGTACAACTTTAACTGGCGTTGAAGAAAATGATAAAGTTTCTGGTTTAGAAAAAGAATTAGTAAGTGAAGATGAAGCTTTAACATTAAATGTTGGAGAATCTGATAATTTAGTTTTTTATGTTTGGTTAGAAAATAATCAATCTAATAATCAAATATATTTAACTAGTGGTCAATTTAGAGGTAAACTTTCATTAGAAGCGTATCCAGTAAAATAAAGACTTATGTCTTTTTTCTTTGTGGGAGGTATTATGAAATTTTTAGGACTTTTCTTTCCTGTATTATCAGGACTTTTTTTCTTAATAGGTTTTTGTTTAGTTTCAATTCTTAAAAATAAAAAGAAGATTAGTATTATTTCAGTTAGTATGGCTTTTATAGTTATGATTGGAATTATTTTTATGGATTTAATTCCGGAAATAATTGAATTAAGTGAGGCTATTGCTTCTAGTAAATTAGCTAAAATTGTTCTTATTGTTGGTTTTATATTTTTAGGAATTTTTCTTTTAAAATTATTTGATTTTTTAATTCCTCATCATCATCACGAACATAGTGAAAAAGAAAAAAATCGACAAGAACATTTAGGACATCAATATCATTTAGGTTTTGTTATTTCTTGTTCGCTTATTCTTCATAATCTTTTAGAGGGAATATCTATTTATATTTTAACTATTCAAAATATAATTGGTGGTTTTTTATTAGCAGTTGGCGTTGGTCTTCATAATCTTCCTTTAAGTATTGAAATTGCTACTAATTTAGAAGATTTTAAAAAGAAGAAGACAACTAATATTTTAAAAATTGCTTTAATATTGTCTAGTTTTATTGGAGCTTTATTATTAATCTTGTTTAAAGTTAATATAAGTGATACTATATTACTTGTCTTATTATGTATTTCTTTAGGTATGATTTTATATATTGCTTTATTTGAATTATTAAAAGAAATTTATAATTATAAAACCAAAAAGGAAACATTATATGGTATTATAATTGGGATATTTTTATTATTAATTATGTCTTTATTAGATTAGGAGGAAAAAAATGAAATTAAATTTACAATTATTTGGAAGAGCTTATGAAGTTAGAAAAGCTAGTATTCAAAAGAATGGAGCTGTAAAAGCTAAGTTATATTCTAATTATGCTAAAGAAATTTATTTAGCTGCTAAGAAAGGGATTCCGGAAATAGAAAGTAATGTTGCTTTAAAAAGAATGGTAGATAAGGCTAAAAAAGAACAAGTACCATCTGATATTATTAAAAGAGCTATTGATAAAGCTAAAAATTCAGGTGGAGAGGATTATGAAGTTGTTACTTATGAAGGATTTGGACCTGGAGCTTCAACTTTAATTATTAGAACTTTAACGGATAATGTTAATCGGACTGTAGGAATGGTAAGAGCGGCTTTTAATAAAGTTCATAAAAGTTTAGGAGTTAATAATTCAGTATCTTATAATTATGATTATTTAGCTATTATAAGTATTAAAGGTTATGATGAAGAACAAATTTTTAATGCTTTATTAGAAAATGGAATTGAACCAATTGATTTTGAAAGTGTTGATGATGAAATAATTATAACTGTTAATCCAACTGATCATAATAAAGTAAAAGATATTTTAGAAAAAATTGATAGTAATATTAGTTATGAAGTTGATGAAGAAGGAATGTATGCTAAAGATAAAATAATTTTAAGTGGTGAAGATTTAGAAACTTTTAAAAAATTATATAAAATGTTAGATGAAATTGATGATGTAACTGATATTTATCATAATGTTATTTTAGAGGAAGAGTAAAATCTTCTTTTTATTTGGTAAAAAAAGGAAATGGCAATTTTTTTGGGAATATATTAGTAGAAAGGGTAATCTTTCTTAGGGAGGAGGTAAACTGATGAATAATAATTTTAAGTCTTTAATGAATGATATTGTCTTTAATCATCTTTTTAGTAATAAGAAAATAGTTGTTGATTTTCTAG
>CANQZH010000141.1 GCA_947628245.1 uncultured Bacilli bacterium
GACTTTTCATAAACATAATTCCTCCTCTATGATAATTAAATCATAACATACCCCCCCCCCAATTTGTCAAGCAAAAAAAGAAGACTTTTACATCTTCTTGACAACTATCTTGTTTTATTTAAATTCATATAACTATGATTGGTTTTTGATAAACCATTATTAACATCTTGCATAACATAATTTTTAACATATTCTTTTATTTTATTTATTTTTTCTTCATCAAATAAAATACTTAATTTTGGATTACTTAAAATATTTAACATATTCATTACTGTTAATTCATCAGATATTTCTTTTAATAAAGCTTTAGCTTCATTTATTTCATCATTTAGCATCATTTTCTTCTTTTACTCCTTCTTCTTTAATTAATTTAAAGCCATAATGTTCTCTTATTTTATTTTCTAATTCGACTTTTAAAGCTTTATTTTCTTTTAATAAATTCTTAACATTTTCTTTACCTTGACCAATTTTCTCACCTTTATAAGCATACCAAGCTCCTGATTTATCAATAATATTTAATTCACTTGCTAAATCAACAATCTCGCCTTCTCTACTTACTCCTTCACCATACATTATATCTACACAAGCACTTTTAAAAGGAGGGGCTACTTTATTTTTAACAACTTTAATATTAGTTTTATTACCTATTACGGAATCATTTCCTTTAATTTGTTCTCCTCTTCTAACATCTAATCTAATAGTAGAATAAAACTTTAGAGCACGACCTCCAGGAGTAGTTTCAGGATTACCAAACATTACGCCTACTTTTTCTCTTAATTGATTAATAAAGATTGCTGTTGTCTTAGTTTTATTAATTGTTCCTGATAATTTTCTTAGAGCTTGACTCATTAATCTTGCTTGAAGACCTACGTGAGCATCACCCATTTCCCCATCTATTTCAGCTTGTGGTACTAAAGCCGCTACGGAATCAATTACAATTATATTTACAGCTTCACTTCTTACTAAGGCTTCACATATTTCTAAGGCTTGTTCACCTGTATCTGGTTGACTTAATAATAACTCATTAATATTAACTCCTAAATTTTTAGCATAAACAGGATCTAAAGCGTGTTCAGCATCAATAAATGCTGCTCTTCCTCCTTCTTTTTGAACTTCAGCAATCGCTTGTAAAGCAAAAGTAGTTTTACCAGAAGATTCTGGACCATATATTTCAATTATTCTTCCTTTAGGATATCCTCCAACTCCTAAAGCTATATCTAAAGTTAATGAACCAGATGATGTAACATCAATCTCCATATGTTCATTGCCTCCTAATTTCATAATAGCACCTTTACCAAATTGTTTTTCAATATCAGCTAAAACTTGTTCTAAAGCTTTATCTTTATCTTTTGAATCTTTAATTGCTTTCATAACTTCCTCAACTTTCTAACAAATTCATTTTATCTTAGTTTTTTTTCTTTGTCAACAATTTTACGAACATTTGTTTATTGCATCATAAATATCCTTCTTTCAAATGAGTTTTATTATATTCTAAAAAGATTAATAGTAAAGATATTCGACAAAATTTCTTATTTTTTTCTTTTTCAATAGAATTAATTTCAATTATAAAATAATTATTTTTTTGATAAATACTTTCTTTAAAAACAATATATAAACCCTCTTTTAATTTAAAAAAAGAAAAAATTACTTTTTCCTTTTAGTTATTTCAAAATAATAAATTACTCCTGATATAACTGATAAAACAGTAGCCAAATATACTAATATTAAATCTAATTTAATATTCCATAATTCAAAAGGCATATTATAAAATAATACTAAAGCTAGCCCAAACATCATACAAACAGTTTTAATTTTACCCCAAATATTAGCTTTTACAACAACACCTTTACTAGCACTTAGCGTTTTTAAAGCATCAACTATAATATCTCTTGATATAATTATTACAGGAATAACTATACTAATAAAACCTTGATATGCCAGAATAATTAACAAACCATTAACCAATATTTTATCAGCAATAGCATCTAAACAAGCTCCAAAATCAGTTGTAATATTTTGAGCTCTTGCTATTCGACCATCAAAATAATCAGTAATCGAGGCAACAATAAAAATAACACCTACAATTAAATATCTAATATCAACTAAAACTCTTCCACCTGCTAAAAAAGTAGGAAAACTGATATTAAATTCGTTCCACGGCACTAATAAAAATACCATTATAAACAGCGCCATTACAATTCGACTAATAGTTAAACGATTTGCTAAATTCATAATACCTCCCTAAGCCACTTGACTTGCACTCCAAAAAATAATTAAAATAACAGCAATTATTAATCCAATATATATTAAAATATAACTTTTTTTAGAACTTTTAACGGTTGGATTAGTATAAGGTGAAACAATTTTATCTTCATTTTTTTCTTTATTTTGTTCTTTTACTTTTTTTTCAATTTCTTTTAAAGGAATTTTAGAAGTATATTCAAACATATATTCATTAAATTCATCAATCATTTCTCTTTCATTTAAACCTAAATATTTAGCATAAGAACTTATCCAATTTTTAAGTTCAAAAATATCTTTAAAACCACCAATACTACCAGCTTCAATATTTTCTAAAACAACACTTTTTATATTTAAATCTTTAGATGCTTCATCAAGCGAGACACCACTTGCTTCTCTTGCTTCTTTAAATGTTTTACCAATCGAAAACAAATAAATCACTCCTTTAAATTAAAAAAAATAATAACTTATAAGCCTTGTTCTGTACGTCATTAGACGCGACAAATATTTATCTACCATTACTGGTCTGTTACTTCGTTATTATTCCTTAGTAACAGCTCCC
>CANQZH010000142.1 GCA_947628245.1 uncultured Bacilli bacterium
ATAGGTAGACGCACAGGACTTAAAATCCTGCGGGTGTTAAAGCCCGTGCCGGTTCAAGTCCGGCCTTAGGCACCAAAATGTAGATATCTCCCATATTTTTGGGAGTTTTTTTATATCTTACACTTGATGAAGCTTTTTCCAATTTTCAAATTCTTGTTTCTCTTCTTTTGTTTCAACCTCAAAATGATAATAATGCTTAGTAAATTCGCCACAAGATGCCCCAATCTCTTTACCAGGAGGAGCATAAGTTTTTACTATTAAATCAGGAATCTCTTCTTTTATTTTATTTATCCACTTTTCTTCATTTAAACTTATTTTTAATTTATCTTTAGGATTAAATTTAATAAACTTAATCGGTATTTTATATCTTTTTAAATATTTCAAAAGAACCTTTAATTCTTGATTTTGATCATTTAAATTTTTAATTAAAGTATAATGAATTTCTACCGGATCATTTGTTTGATGTAATTTAATATATTTTTCTTTAATTCTTTCATTACTTTGAATTGTTTTTCGATAATTATCCAATAATCTTAAAGCTTCATCAACTTTAATATTAGTACTTGGTAAAAGTTGAAATCTTTTCTCATCAATTGGATTATGTAAAGAAAAATGAACCTTTAAAGGAATATTATATTTATCTACTACTTTTTCTAAAAGAGCTAAATTTTTATTAGGCATCATAGTTGCAAGAGCATATCCAATATTTTCATATCCCAATCTTTCCTTTAAAATATCTTCATGCCAAAAAACATATTTTATTAAAGAAATATTAAGTAATGCATCTCCTACTCCCATAAAAGAAATAAGTAATTTTTTCTTATTTGTTCTTTTAATTAATTTATTATTTTCCCATTTAGATAAACTTTCAATTAAACATAATAAAAAATCTTCACCCCTTATAGGTATCATAGGTTTCCTTACTTTATCACTAGTTAAATGACACATTTTACAACCTAAATTACAATAATTATGTGTAGGAACACATACAACATCCTTATCCTTCTTGTTAAAAAGTAAAGTCATTTCTATTATTCTTTTTTCCTCATCTTGAAAAACCGTTTTCAAAGAATTATCTTTAAAATCTTTAAAAACTCCAATATTTTCATACATTTCTTACCACCTCTATAATAATTATAAAAAAAGATATTTATTTATCCAAATATCTTTTTTTCATTTTCAATATAACTTTTAATTATACCTATAACTTTAAATAATTTTTAATAAATTCTAAAGGAGCTTTAGTTAATAACTCCCTATTATAAATAATATTTATATCAACTGTTGGCAATTTTTCTTGTAAATTAATTATCTCTAATTCCCTATCATCTTTTACTAAATTATAAATAACATAACCAATTCCTAAATCATTTTTTACAGCTGCAATAATCATTTCAGTAGTATGAATATTTAAAACATTTTGAGGTATTAAATTATTTTTCTCAAAAAGAATATCCAAATCATTACGATTAGCTGTCCCTTCAATTGGAAGAATTAAAGGATAATTAATTATCTTTTTTATACTATTAATATCTTTAATATTTTTCAATTTTGTATCTTTTTTACACATAAAAATGCTGTGTATTAGAATAGTGGTGTTAAATATATAGAAATATAATAAAAAATGAGATATAATTAAGTTGCTAAAGTTGAATTTAATAGAGAGGAATATTCTTAACCAGTTAGCAAATCTATTAAGTTCAATTTTAGCGAATAAACTTAAAGCTAACTGGTTAAGAATATTTTTTTAGGATTAAAATATGAATTATGATTTAACAAATATGACCCCAAAGGATTTAGAAAAGGCTATTAATTTTTTACAAACACTTTTAGGAAATACATTAGAAAATAAAAACACTATTTCAAAAGTTGTAAAACAAGAGAATGAAAGTATAGAATGTCCACATTGCCATTGTAATGATTGCATAATAAAAAGTGGATTTACTAAAAATAAAATACAAAGATATTTATGCAAAAAATGTAATAAAAAATTTATTAGTACAACAAATACTCTTTGTTATCGAACTAAACTTTCTTTTGGAGATTGGCAATTATTTTTTGAATGTATGTCAGATTGCTTATCAATTAGAAAAACTGCTGCTAAAATGAATGTAAATAAAAATACAGTTTTTGCTATGAGGTTAAAAGTTTTACAAGCATTGTCTACATTTAGAAACAGTGTTAAGTTATCAGGAGAAATACAAGCAGATGAGTTTAGTATTCCTATAAATTTTAAAGGAATGAGACAAAGTAATATGCCAAGATATTCTAAAAAAAGAAAATCAGCTAGTAAAAAAGTAAATCATAAAGTATGTGTGCTAGGAGCAATAGATGAAAATGATAATCAATATTTAGAAATAGTTGGCAATGGTGAAATAACTAGTAAAGAAATTGAAGAATCACTAAGCAATAAAATTATAGATGGTACTATACTAATTACAGATTGTAGAAGTGCATATGAATCGTTTGCTAAAAAGTATAATTTGAAATTAGAACAAATAAAATCATCTACATATAAAAATGAAAATGGATATACTTTATCTGAAATAAATGGTTTACATTCTAATTTTTTTGGTTTCATCAGAACATTTAGAGGTGTATCAACAAAACATCTTCAAGGTTATATAGATTATACAGTAGAAGTAATAAATCATCCGAAAGAAATATTATATTATGCAATTAAACAAAAAAGTAACATTACTATAAAAAATATTTATAATGCTACTTTTCCTTTTGATGTTGATAAAGCCTATGCTGATTATCATTAACACCACCAATCTAATACACAGCA
>CANQZH010000143.1 GCA_947628245.1 uncultured Bacilli bacterium
CCTAAAAAGTTAGCAGAGTTAGCTGGTGAATAAATGTTTTGTGATACACATTGTCATTTATATGATGAATATTATGATGACATCAATTTAGTTATTAACAATGCTTTGGAAAATCAAGTTAACCGTTTTATTGTTGATGGTTGCGATAAGAAAAGTAATATGGAAGTTTTAAAAAAAGTAAATGAAATACCTTCTATGTATGGTTGTTTAGGAATTCATCCTGAAAGTGTTTTAGAATATAGTGAAGATGATTTAAATTTTATTGAGAAACATATTTTTGATGATAAGATTATTGGGATTGGTGAGATTGGTTTAGATTATCATTATTCTAAAGAAAATAAAAAAGCTCAGATTAAATTACTGAGAAAACAATTAGATTTAGCAAGAAAATATCATAAACCAGTTGTTATACATAGTAGAGAAGCAACTTTAGATACTTTAAATATTTTAAAGGAATACCCTGAGGTTAAAGGAGTAATTCATTCTTTTTCCTTGCCAGTTGAAGTGGCAAAAGAATATATAAAGTTAGGGTATAAATTAGGAATTAATGGGGTAGTGACTTTTAAAAATAGTCATTTAAAAGAAATATTAAAGGAAATTTTACCTTATATTATTTTAGAAACTGATAGTCCTTATTTAACTCCACATCCTTATAGAGGGACAAAAAATGAACCTAAATATGTTGAGACTATTGCTCAGTTTATAGCTAAAGAAGTCAATATTTCTTTAGAAGATTTAAGTAAAATTACTAATGATAATATTAAAGAAGTTTTTAAGATTTAGAAGCTTCTTTTATTATACTTTTAATTAAATTATTAATTTTGGTTTCTTGATTTAAAATATCAGTGGCATTTAAACAATTATTAAATTCGGCTTTTAAGACAACATTCATTTGGGCGCTTTCGGCAAAACTTGTTAAAGATGTAAGAGCTGCTTCACTACTATATAATTCTTTACTTTTAGCAGCTATCGTAATAAGAACTAATTTTTTGTCTTTTAATTTTTGGGTACTATATAAAGGATTTAAACGGTCAATGAAAATTTTTAAATCACCGGATAATAAATTCCATCTAGTTGGACTTATAATAACAATTAAATTTTCATTTTCAATTTTGGTGATATTATCTTTCATATCATCTGTAAAATCACAAACTCCATTTTTATCACAATCCATACAGCCAGTACAAAGATGAATTTTTTGATTTCCGGGAGTAATTAAATCACAATGTATTCTTTCTTGCTCGCAAGCCTCTTTAATTTTATTAGCTAAATTATAAGAATTACCTTCTCTTCTTGAACCAATTATAATTAACATAATTTTCACTTCCTTTTATTAATATGAGTTAAAAATTTAAAATTATGCTTAGAAAAAATAATACCAATTGTTGGCTTTGACTTTTTAGGTGTTTAATGATAAGATTTAGTTGTTAATAGAAGGTGATATTTTGAAGAAAGTTAGAAGTTTTTTTAATTATGGAATTAAGATTGCTTTTTTAGGTTTCTTTATAATCCTTGCTAATGTTAAAGTTGGTAGTGATGTTAATCAAATATATAGTGGAGCAAATAATAGAGTAACTAATTTGGCGATGATGTCTTGGCGTTTAGAAGAAAATCAAAAAAATGATTTATATAATCCTATTACAACTTATACTGGTGATTTAACTGGATATGGAGCTAATTGTCCTTTATGTAATGGAACACTTGCTTGTAAACCTAGCTATTATGTTAAAGATGGTACTGATACTTATGTTGATAACCAATATGGAAAAGTTAATATTGTTGCCTCTAGTTCTAATTTAGCCTGTGGTTCAATTGTTCGTTTTTCTTCTAAAATTTCTAGTGAACCTATTTATGCGATTGTTTTAGATAGAGGAGTTTTAGGAACTGATTTAGACCTTTTAACCCCAAATGAATCATATGCTTCTAAAGTTGTTGGACGTAGTAGTATTACTTATGATGTATTAAGAGATGGTTGGTATGAAGGCTAAGAAAAGTTTAGGACAAAATTTTTTAAAAGATGAAACTGTATTAGCAAATATTGCTAATCTTTTTAGTAGTGCTAAAAATGATTTAATTTTAGAGATAGGTCCGGGAATGGGGGCTTTAACTAAGTATTTAGTGCAAAAAAAATCTTTAGTTGTCGCTTTTGAAATAGACGAAAGAATGAAAGAATATTTAAGTAAATTAGATAATTTAGAAGTTTTTTATGAAGATTTTTTAAAAAGTGATTTAACTTTATTAAAAAAATATAATTATAATAATTTATATGTTACAGCAAATATTCCTTATTATATAACAACACCGATAATTGAACATATCTTAAAAAATACTTTACCTAAAAAGATGATATTGTTAGTTCAAAAAGAGGTTGCGTTGCGTTTTTGTGCTTTACCAAATACTAAAGATTATGGGTATTTTACGGTTTATTTAAACCATTATTTTAATTGTCAAAAACAATTTGATGTAAAACCAGAATGTTTTGAGCCAATTCCTAAAGTTACGAGTTCAGTTATAGTTTTAGATTTAAAAGAAAAAAGAGAAAATTTAGATGAAAAAAAATTTTTTAACTTTGTAAAATTAGCTTTTCAACAAAAACGAAAGACTTTAAAAAATAATTTAAAAGAATATTGGTTTGTAATTTTACCTGTTTTATTAGATAATGGTTATAGTGTTAATGTTCGAGCCGAAGAACTTTCTTATGAAATGTTTGTTAAATTATATAAAGAAGTTATGAAAAAAGGAGTTTAAGTTTTT
>CANQZH010000144.1 GCA_947628245.1 uncultured Bacilli bacterium
TTTCACTCATAATATCTCCTATAATTTAAATGATTTAATACTTCCTTCATCTTCTTCACTTTTAGTAATTGTATATTTTTTAGAAGTATGTAAATCTTCATTAGAATAAGTTGAAATTAAATAATCATTTTTATCATCATCTTCATATATAGCTGGTGATAATTTAGTATTAGTAACAGTTAAATCTATTTTAAAAGCATCATAATAATTAGGAATTAAAACATAGAATTCTTTGTTTTCTTTTAGTTCAATTCGCTCATCATCTTCATCTACTAATACAACTGGTATTTCTTCATCATTTTCATCTAATATTTTAAGATTATTTTTTTCTTTTTCCGTATTACTAGTAGTATATTTAAAAGGTCCAATTACTAAATAATCATCATTTCGATGCCAATATATATCTTCATCTTCAAATTTTATTTCAGCTTTTGCTATTCTTTCATCATCTAAAGTTTCATAAGCATTAATAAACTTTTGAGCTTTTTCTTTAACAAGATCACTAACACTACCTAAATCATTAATAATATCATCAAAAGTTAATTCATTATTTTTAATATTAGCTTCTTTTGTCTTAGATGCAATATACCAAATTGCTATTTGTCTTGCTTGATATAATTCTTCTTTAGTACAATCTAAAATAGCACTTGGATAAGTATAACTAAAAAGATATCCTAAGCCATCTGAAGCATCAGTTTTATAAGTTAATTTACTTCCAACTTTAATATTAATTGGTTGATATGATAATGAATATAAATCAACAAAATTAGTAGTTTTATAAATCTTATTATAAGGTTTATTAAAAGGATGCTCCATCTCTTTAAAATCATTAACATATAAATTTTCCGTTTTAATTAATTCGGAACTATTTTTATAATCTTCTAAAGTTGTAATATAAGTATCTTTTAAATTTTTAATTCTTACTATATTAAAAACAATAAGAATTAATAAAACTAACCAAAATATATTAGACTTTTTCATTTTACACCTCGCTTTGTAATAATATCTAAACGAGCAATATTACTATCTTCTTTTACTTCAAACTCATACTCTTTATCTTTTACTTTAGCTTTATATTTAGCATCTCTTTCTAGATCATATAATCCAACTCTTCCCTTAATATTAGTAGTTAAAGTATGAATTAACTCATCATTTTGATAAATCATAACTTTTTCATCAGCAATTGGCACATTATTTTCATCTATTACTTGAACAAGTAAATAAATTCGATCATTAATTTCAGTCCCGTGAATATGTTCAGTTTGGTTATCTTCATTTAATGTAAAAGTATGTTTAGTACTATATCTTACATAACCATCAGGAGCCTTATCTTCAATTACTTCATAATTACCTTTAGGTAAACCAACTAAACAAGCATCCCCATCTTCATTAGTTGTAACTTCATAAACTTTTTTATTATCTGTATTTGTAATCTTCCAAATACTACCCTCTAAATTAGTTTCATTTTTATCAGTCCGATTAATACTTATTTCATAAGTCGTATTTCCTACAACCTCACAAATAAAATCATCATCAATAAAAGTATAAACATAATTATCTAATATTTTCTCATTATATTTACAAGAATATATTTCATAACCCATTATAAGTAAACAAACAAAAGATATAACATATAAAAATATTTCAAATACTGATTCTTTTTTCACTAAAAATTACCTCCTTAAATAGTTCCTAAAACAATTTTTCTAAATATTTTATAACGACTTAAATAAGCATATTTACTTAATAATTTAACATTTTCAGGAATAACCATTTCAAAACGATTTTCAATTTCCTTAAAAACACTATCCATATCTAACTCGTGTCCTAAAATATTAAAACAAAAATCATATATTTCATCATCAACAATTAAAGCTTCTAAAGTATCTTGCCAATAAGACTCTAAACCACCTTCAATCTCTGGTTTTATAGTGCCTATCCTTGGTTGAGCAATATTAACGGTATCTTCTAATAAAGATATATCCTCTAATAATTTATTGGTTAACTCTTCATCATTATCTAATAATAAAGATGCTTCTTTATCATATAAAGGACTAATTCTAATATCTTTATTTTTAATAATAAAAGAAATATTTTCAATATGATTATCCGTATCTAATACTAATAAACTAAAGGCTAACTGTTTTTTTAAATCAATCATAACTTTATTAATCTTATCTTTGGTAAAACCTCTTTTTTCTAAAGCTAAAGGTAAATTATTCATTACAAAATAATAATCAGTTGCATCTATAAATTCTCCATTATCTAAACCAATTAATTCGTGTAAACTAACTAATTCTTCATTTTTAGTAATCATATTTTTACTAAAAACTCCTTTAATAATCTTACCATCTTCATCTTTTAATTTTACTAAACTATAACAAGCAGCTTCTAAATTAAAATGTCTAGCCATAAAAGAGGAAATAACCTCAGCATAAACTCCATTATTAGGTTTATCAAAATAAAATTCACCCTTAACTAATCCTTCACAATCTTTAAACTTAACCCAATTTTTAATTCGTTTTTGATTACCTCTTAATTCTTTAGACTTTTCCTTAAATTTAAAATTAGTTAAATCAATAAACCCATCTTTATCCCTCAATTCTTCTAAATTAGAATCACACTTATCCATTGTAATTTTAAATAACATATAAATCCCCACCTAAATATATTATACCTTATTTTCTTCTTTAACCCAACCTATTTTTACAAGATAAAAATTATTT
>CANQZH010000145.1 GCA_947628245.1 uncultured Bacilli bacterium
ATTAAAAACTTATAATTTAGAAGAATTTAACAATAAATATCCTAATGAATTATCAGGTGGAATGAAACAAAGAGTTGCTTTAATTCGCACCCTTGCTTTAAAACCTGATATTTTATTATTAGATGAACCTTTTTCAGCTCTAGACTATCAATCAAGACTAGCCGTAAGTAAAGATGTCTTTAATATTATAAAAAAAGAAAAAATAACAACTATTTTAGTTTCCCACGACATAGGAGAAGCAGTAAGCTTATCAGATCGAGTAGTAGTTTTATCTAAAAGGCCTTGTTCTATCAAAAAAATTTATGAAATTAATTTACCATTCGATAATCCTATTGATAATCGTAAAACTAAAGAATTTAGTGAACTATATGATCAAATATGGAAGGACTTAGATGTCTATGTCAGCTAACCAAAAAGAATTTTTGCTAAAAGAAAAGAAAAATAAATTATTTGTTATCTTCATTCAATTTTTAATAATTATAACTTTTCTAATCTTATGGGAAGTATTAGCAAATAAAAAAATCTTAAACCCATTTATCTTTTCTAGTCCTACAAGAATATGCTTAACTATTAAAAATCTTTTTATAGAAGGTTCTTTAATAAGTCATATCTTAACAACTTTATACGAAATATTTTTAGCTTTCTTTATTGGTATATCATTAGGATTTTTAATTGCCATATTACTTTACGAAATAAAAACACTAGCTAAAATAGTAGATCCCTTTCTAACAATGTTAAATAGTTTACCAAAAGTAGCATTAGGACCTATCATCATTATATGGACAGGAGCTAATACTAAAGCAATAATAGTTATGGCTTTATTAATTAATCTAATAGTTAGCATAATAAATATTTATAATGGTTTCTTAGGAACTGATGAAATAAAAATAAAATTACTAAAATCTTTTGGAGCATCTAAAATACAAATTCTAAGATATTTAGTTATACCCGGTTCCAAAAGAACCATAATTTCATCTTTAAAACTAAATATTTCAATGACTTTAATAGGCGTAATAATGGGAGAATTCTTAGTTAGTAAAAAAGGAATTGGCTACTTAATCATATACGGTACACAAGTATTCAACTTAAATATCGTAATGGCTGGAATTGTTATTTTAATTATTCTATCATTTATTATATATGAGGGTGTTTCTTTACTAGAGAAAAAACTTTTACAAGAAAAAAATTAAGGTCATTGACAAATAAGTCAATGACTTTTATTATCAATTAAATATCATCTGATAATAGAAAATCAATAATATTTTTATGAATAATTCCATTTTGAGAAAGATTCAGTGTATCCATTGAAATAACATATTTTGGATAATTGTCTTTTATATTATCAAATACTTTAAACTCTCTATTAATAACATCATCATCTGTTAATAAATACGCTACTTGAACATATATCTTATTTTCAAATTTAGTAGCAATAAAATCTACTTCTTGAAGGCCAATATTTCCAACATTTACATTATATCCTCGAGAAACAAGTTCATTATATACAATGTTTTCTAATTTAAAACCGATTTGTTCTTTTCTTCCTTCACTAATTATTTCCGTAAAACCTAAATCAGCAATATAATATTTATATTTGCCAGTTAAAATACGTTTACCTCTTATATCATATCTTTCAGCTTTTCTAACTATTAATGATTCAGCAATGTATTCTAAATAATTATATATTGTTTCAAGTGATACTTTCCTATTCTCACTTTCAAAATACTTTACAAGTGAATTAGCCGAAAATGTTTGAGCTGGTGTTGCTATAATATATGTTATTATTCTATTAAATAAATCAATATCTTTTATTTTATATCTTAGAATTATATCCTTTATAACTATTGAATTATAAACATCTTTTAAATAATTTTTAATTTCTATTTCATTATTTTGACTAAATCTTTGAGGCATTCCACCCCATTTAATATAATTATCAAATAATTCTACTAATTCATATTTATTTTTATCTTCATTATTAGTTAATTCACAGACTTCTTTAAAAGTAAATGGATATATATTAAAGCTTACATATCTACCCGCAATAAGAGTAGCAAGTTCTCCAGATAACAATTTACTATTAGAACCTGTAATAAATATAGAAATTTTGTCTTTATATTTAGCCTTAAAAGAATTTATAACTTTTTCCCAATCTAAAACATTTTGAATTTCATCAAAAAATAAATAATATTTTTGATTTTTTTTAATTTGATCAGAAATATAACTATTTAAATCATTTGGATTTGCATATTTCATATTTTCTATAATTTCAAAATTCAAATATATTATTTGTTTATCTTTTATACCTTGTTCTTTTAACTCATCCATAATTTGAAGAAGCAATATTGATTTACCACTTCTTCGCATTCCAGTTATAACTTTTATGATATCTTGATTATAAAATCCTCGAATGTTTTTTAAATATTTTTCTCTTTTTAACATTTGAAATCACTCTTTTCAAATAATATTATATTATAGCATTTTCAAAAAGTCAATTTTTTACTGTATAGTGTAAAAAAATGACTTTTTTATTATTTTTTTACGATTGAATATTTTTTCTATAATTTATTATATTCTTCATCAGATACAGGTTCTAACCAAACATTTTTTGTTTCCTCACCTGGCACTTCAACTGTAATATGACTAAAACAAGAATCTTTTCTAGCCTCGTGCCAATGTTTAACATTTGCTTGAATTACAACTATATCCCCTGGAGATAGTTTTT
>CANQZH010000146.1 GCA_947628245.1 uncultured Bacilli bacterium
TGAAATGGTAATTTTTCTTTTTCAATATCTTCAATTAAATAATTTTTATATTGTAAAGTTTTTTCAACTGTATATTTTTATTAAAGTAGTTAAAAATTGCTAAAAAGACATTATTAGTTAAATCTTCAGCATCTTCTTTATTATTAGTTTTTTTTAAAGACCAATTATAAATTTGATAATAGTATTTTTCATAAATTTCATTCATAAAATCACCACAATTCTTTAATACTTAATTTAGCTACAAAACTTAGCTTATTCACCGACATATTAATTACCTCCTTCAAATATTAAGTGTTTAATACTTAAAAAAGGTTAGTCATTTTTTTAATAAACGAATAACGATGAGATTGTTAAATAAATTTTTTTACAATAAATTTTGATGGGATTGTTCAGCTTGTTCTATATGTTGTCTTATAGTTTCTTGTTCCATAAATAATTTTTCTAAATCCATATTATCATTATCTAAACCTAATTCCCTTACTTTTTCATAAAATTTTTTTCTTCTTAATTCTCTTTTTTGTTCTTCTAATTCTTTTTTAGAATCTTTTTGGTCATTTGGTAAATCAAATTTTTTTCTAAATTGTTCTTCAAATTCATTTTCAGTAGATTTATTTTTTACATTATTATCATCTTTTTTAATTCTTGGAGCATTTTTATACATACTTTCATATTCTTTTTGTAATTCATTATGCATAATACGATAAGTATTAAAATCAATTGAACCTTTATCTCTTTCATTTTTTAATCTTTCTAAATATGTTTTATATTCATTTACTAAAGTATCGTAATCTTTAAAAACTTGTTTGGGAATACCATTATTATTAACTTCAAAACCTTTAAGAGGAGTTATTTCTTCTCCTAGTAATTGTTCAATTTGATAAATAAATCCTTGATGTTTTCTTTTATCTTTTTCTTTTATTTTATCTAAGGTAACTTGAATTTTTTTATTAGCAAACGTTATACGTTTTTCTACTTCATCTTTTCTTTTTAATAATTCTTTTAACCTTTCATCCTTATCATTAATTTTCATTAAATCTTCAATTTGTTTAGCATATAATCCATATTCTTGTTGTAACATTTCTAATTCCTTATAGGCATTACTTAAATATTGTTCTTCGCTCATATTTACTCCTTTACTTAATTTTTTTTCAAAATTATTTTCTAAAATATTTATTCCTAATTCTTCATCTAATTTAATTTTATTTAATATTTTAATAAGATCATCATTAGAATAATCTTTTTTTAAAGGACTTTTAACATCTTGTTCGGTTATACTTAATGTCAAATATTTAGAAAATTCATCTTTTGTTTGATAAAAATATTTAAAATCTTTTTTAACTGAATCATTAGTTGGATCAAAATAGTACCAATTATCATTTATTAATACTTTAATTACTGAATGATTACTATTTCTACCAATAATACTAATATTATCACCAATATTACAACCCAAAGTACTTGAATCAATTCCCACTGACTTTAAAAAATAATGCATCATATTAGTATAACCTTCACAAACAGATTTACCTTCTAAAATAGCATTGTAACTAGATTGTCTTCTATTTAGAAAATCATTAACTTTAATATTGATATTTTCTTTAGCTTTTTTCATTGCTTCATTATTTTCATTATTTTTAGCAGCTTTTAGAGAATCCCAATCATAACTAACATTATTAATTATATATGAATAAATAGCCATTACTTTTTCAATATCTTGATAATTAGAATTTAAAATTTTTTCTTTTATTTCTTCAACTTTATCATTCATTTTTTGCATTTCAGAAGTTTTTAGTTTATTGACTGATAAATCACTAATATTTTCTTCCCAAATACAAGTTAAACCATTATTATTAATTTCTTTATAAATTATTTCATCTATATTTGAATTTATTTTTTTAATTTGAGGATATAAATCAAAATCTAATTGAATATTATTTAAACCATTATCTATCATTTTAGCTAAATCAAAACCTTCTAATAAAGCATTATTAACGATTTGGATTTCCGAAAGTTTTAAATTTGAAATATCATTTATTTCTTTTAGGTTAGAATTGCCTACTAAAGTTAAACTAGATAAATTAGGCATATCTTTTAAATTTAATTTATCTAAATTTTTATCATATTTAATAGTTAAATATTCTAAAGATTTTAATTCGTTGATAACTGAAAAATCAGTAATTTTTTGTTGATTACTTTCATAGTTAAAAATGGCATTATCAGAAAATTTAGTATCATACTTTTTAGCATTTTTTGATTCAATAATTAATTCTTTTATATTGCTACAATATTTTAACGATGAAATATCTTGTATACCGCCATTAGTGAGTTCTAATTTTTCAATTTTAGCTAACTCAGTTAATGAGAATTTTTGAAAATCAGCTACTCCATTATAATTAGGTACTATATTGAGTCTTTGTAATTCACTTCTTATAGCTAAAGCTAAAGATAAATCTTTTACAATTATAAAATCATTCACTTTAAATTACCACCTTCCAAGAAATAAATGCTACACCTAATATCAAGAAAGATATTACTAGTAAAATAATAATATTTATATAGCCACTTTTATTATTATCTTTTTTTAATATTCTCATTTGAGCTATTAAAGGAATGTTGTTTT
>CANQZH010000147.1 GCA_947628245.1 uncultured Bacilli bacterium
TCAGTTTACCTCCTCTCTAAGAAAGATTACCCTTTCTACTAATATATTCCCATTTTTTTCTCGATTTCCTTTTTTTTGAAACAAAAAAACTGCCGTTTTGATTAGCAGCTTTTTAATTATTCATCAATTTCAATATATTTTTTATTTGAGTTAGGATTTTCTTTAACTTTAGGAACTTCGATTTTTAAAATACCATTTTTAAATGATGCTTTAATTTCATTTTCGGTAACGTTATCACCAATATAAAAACTTCTTTTATACTCTCCTACAAAACGTTCCCGACGAAGATATTTTCCTTTTTCATTTTCTTCTTTATCAGAAGTTGTCTTAGCACTTATTTGTAAATAACCATTTTCAATTGCAATATTGATATTATCTTTATTAAAACCAGGTAAATCAATAATCAATTCATAGTTATTTTCACACTCCTTAATATCAGTTTTCATACATTTACTTTCTACTACTGGAAAATCTTCAAAAAAGTCATCAAACAAATCCCAGCTCTTTTTTCTTGGTACTAACATCATATTCATCTCTTCCTTTCCTTATGTGTTGGCCATAATAGGTAGCACATTAATATAATTTAATACCTAAGGTTTTCACCTTACATAAAACATTCTAAAACAAAATTTAGCACTTGTCAATAGTAAGTGCTAAATTTAGACATATTTTTTACTTTTTAAATTTTTTTTAGATAATTTTTTTTTAATAAAATATAAATTCCTAAAATAGTAAAAATTATCAATGTTGTTAAAGATAAGATTATTCCTGTCTTGGGATTTTCTACTACTCCACAGCTTTCAAAATAAGCTTCTTTACTTACACTATTACCATTTTTATCATAATATTTACCATCTTTTTCACTACATTTCTCACCAATGTTATTAATAATTCCTAATTGTTTATTTGTTCCTTTAGCTATAATAAAATAAAAAATATAATCGTCTTCATATGTTGCTTTAGCAAATATTGGTTCAAATTTATTAAGATTTTGATCAATATAATTATTTTTATATCCATATTCTAATTGAGTTTTTAAATAATTTTGTCGATCTTCTTTATTTGGTAAAGTATCTTCAATAATATATTCTTCAACTTTAATATTTGTTTTTAAATTATTATCAATTCTTTTTTTAGCTTCTTCCATATAACTATTTTTATCTTCTTTGGTATCACTAGGAATATATACAACTTCATATGAGTAAAGTTTTAATATTTTATCATTTTCATCATTAATATGTGCATTTGGTTCTAAAACTTTATATATTATATTATCGTACATTATTATGATAATACTGCATGCTTTTTCAACAGTTAGATTTAAATAATCAGTATCTCCATAATAACATCCTCTATCTGCTGATTCTTCAGTGTAAGTAATGTGTTCTTCTTTTTCCAAATTAGGAATAAATAAATTTTTATAATTTTTAAGCTTATAATTTACATAATTTAAATCAGTAAGAATTGTTTTTTTACTTTTGCTTAAATAATTATCAACCTTTTTTTCATATTCATTATTAAACTCTGCCCATTTTAAATTTAATTCTTTTGTAACTTCAAAAGTGTCATTTTCATAAATAAATGTAGCTTTGTTATAGTCATCACTTATAACGCTTTTTGAACCTTCTATTTTTAACTGAAAAATATATCCATTAATTTCAAACGGAAGCAATTTATTTTCAACATAATTGCTATATTGTTTTAAATTATCATCATAATTAGAAACATAGTCTTTAGGTGATAATGCATTAACAGTATAAGTATCATTTGGAAATTTTTCATTTAACAATCTTTCTAATTCTTCTTTTGTTTCAGCTTTAACATTTCCCATAAACATTAAACAAATCAATATTAATACAATTTTTTTCATATTTTTTACTCCTCACTACTCTATAATTAATATTAACATATTTAGTAATTTATTTAAACAGTAATTTAATTTCAAAAATTAAAAAAAGATAGATTAAACTATCTTTTAGGAGCTCTTAAACTTTCTAGTTCCATCTTAATATCTAATGGAAGTTCACCTCTTAAAGCAATAATTTGATTAGCAATATCTTCTTTTGCTTCTAAATCATTACTAGCTTGAAACATATCAATTAAACTAATTAATTCATTTTTATATTCACTTTCTTTATAATTATGATTAATTCCCATTTCTTCTTTTCTTTTTTGTAATCTATCCCTTTGTTCTTCTAATTCTTTACGTTTTAAAAACATATTATTCATCTCCTATAACAATCATATCATAATATTTATTTTTTAAGTAAAATAAACATCTTATTTTACATTATATTTACGGTATTGAATACGATAAGTTATTTTTAATAGCAAACTCCAAGGTGCGAAACGACTAAAAAATAAACCAATTTTCATTAATAAACCTGGAACAATAATCATTTTATGTTTAAAAGTTTTATCAATAGCATACCTAGCAACTTGATAGCTATTTAAACCATTAATGGCAAATGAACCATTGGCAACTTTGGTAAACTCAGTGTTAACTGGACCAGGACATAAAGCACATATCACAACTTTAGAGTTTTGATGTTTAAGTTCTTCTCTAATAGCAAGGGTTAATTTCGTAATATAATTTTTAGTAGCATAATAAGTAGCCAT
>CANQZH010000148.1 GCA_947628245.1 uncultured Bacilli bacterium
GCTTGGTACTAAACTTAACTTCTATATCGTCAGTTTCATACATTAAAAAAGCCCTCCATTTTCATTAAATATTATGAAAACTATTTTAAAAAAAGAACAATAATTAAAACTAGGCATTATTGCTCTTCTCCTGTTCTAAAGTTAAGTCTTGTACTAAGGGATTTTTTAGATGAATTTCAATAGTAGATTTTGTATTATTACCATTATCTATTTCTAAATGATATACTTCCTTATTTATTTTACCTTTTATGAATGTTAATTCCTTAGTATTTAGTGGCATAGATAATTCAAAACTAGCATAAGTTCTATTATTATTTTCTTTAAATTCAAATAAAGATATTTTTTCTTTTAATTGTTCTTGCACTATTTCAACAATATTTTTTAATTTTTCTTTTTCTTGTTTTCTAAATAAGTCATATTCTAATAGTTCATCTTTTGCAATAGACTTATCAATTTTATTTTTATAAAGTCTATCATATTTAGTTTTAATATCTTCTACTGTAAAATACGTATAACTTAAATCAACTAATGGAATTATAATTCTTGCCAATTCACCACTAGAATAACAAGATAGTTTTTTATAAATAACAGTATCCCTAAAAATCGGATAACCTATATTTGGAAATATGATTGTTTTATAATGAAGATTTTTAACTTCATCTGGGGTAAGTAAATCTCTAGCAATTAAGGAAGTAGATTTATTGCCATTGTAATTAGTTAAACTAACTGACTGACTAATTGAACTAGATTCTATTGTTTTTTTACCTAGTCTTTTACTAATTGCCTCAGCAGTATCCATTGTATTAGTTTTAAGATAAACAAGTCCAGAGTTATCAAGAATAATTTGAGCTACTTCTTTACCATAAACATTATCTAATTGACTTAATGATTGAATAAATAAATGGTATCTTAATCCACGAGATCTAGCAACACTTATAATTGATTCTATACTTGGTTCAACTAATGGTGGACAATTTGAAAATTCATCACAAATCCAATCTATCTCAATAGGACATTTTTTAGATTCATTGCTATTAGCTAGTTTCACTAATTCCTTATATAATAATCCTAAAATAATTGTAACTAATGTATAATAAATTTTATCTTCATCTGGAACAATTACAAATAAAGCAGACTTTTCTTTACCTAAAATATCAAAGTCAAAATCTGATTTACTAGTAACATTAGCAACATTGACATCATCAAATATTGCCATTTTTTCTGAAAATACACTAGTAATTGATTTATAAGTATTTTCACTAGATGATAAAATTGGAATTAAGCTGTCTTTAGATTTAGTACCATAAGGCTTTTGTTCTATATATAATTTAAATTTTTTAGAATTTTTTTCATCCATAGTAGAGTTTTGAAATTTCCGAATGGAAGTCATAGTTATTTGTTCACGATTTATTTTACCATCTTTATATTCTTCTAAGAAAAAACCTATCAAACCCTCAAGTAAATTTTTAGCACTATTGTTCCAAAATGGATCTTTGCCTTGCGTCTTATCATAGGTTATCATTGATGCTAAAGATGTAATTAATCTATTTGTTTCAGCATAACTAGAAATAGATTTATTTTGAAAATCTAACTTTTCTTTTTCAGTTGTAGCAGAATTAAATAGTTTTTCATAATCAATATGCTTTTCATATTCACATATAATTGGTTCTAAAATATTAATATGATTAGATAATTCTGGATGTCTAAAGTCTATTGTTAAAACTTTATAACCTTTATCATATAACATTTTAGATGTAGTATGATATATTTCACCTTTAGGATCTGTTACAAATATACTTCTTGGTCTTTTAGCATTAGCGATAAAAGTTATCATAGGAATAACACAAGTTACACTTTTACCAGAACCACTAGATCCTAAATATACATAATGTGGAGTTTCCTTATCAAACCATATATGCTTAATTTTTTTATCATAATAAACGGGAAATCCAACATCGTGAATATTTGATATTTTTTCTTTAACAAAATTTTTATTTATTTCTGATAATGTAGAAAATCTTGCCGATCCATATTCATTATTATTTTTAATTTTATGTTTTGCAATTATTGGCTCAATATAAATAAAACAAATAATAAATAAAGTTATAATTAACAATAAAATAATAAGGAGCAAACTCATAAGTTGCCCCTCACTAAATTATTGTTATAAATCATAATCCTCCTTAGAATCTTTTTCTTTTTCTGGTTCATAATATAAATCAATAAACATATCAAAATCTATTTTAGATAAATCCAAATTAATTTCTTTATTTCCATAGTATTGTTTAATATTTAAAACTGTATCAGTCTTAAAACTAAACTCTTTAGATGAACTTAAAATTGTTTGTAAATCCTCATATTTTTCTTCTATTTTATTCATAGTCATAATTCCTTTCATTTTCCTTATCTAAAATTTCTTTTCTAGCAAGTTCTAATCCGTGTTTTAAAGTTGGATTTTCCATTACTTGATCATAAGTCAATTCTAAAGCATTTAAGGTATCTTCTAATTCGTGAGTATAACCATACTTATGATTTTCAAGTTCATATAAAAACATATCTTTAATATAACCCTCACCAGTTTTATCTTGTTCTATTAAATCTTTTT
>CANQZH010000149.1 GCA_947628245.1 uncultured Bacilli bacterium
AAGTAACTTGTTTTATAACCTTTTCAATGCGGTTTGAGCATGAGGCTTCAAACATCTAAGATTATACCAAAATATATGAATTAAGTCAAATTTTTAATGACTAAATTTATTAAATGTTAAATAAAAATTTAAGTTCCACTTTAATATATATAAGTAGATGTTACTTTTTAACACAAAATATTATATAATATACTCTAACACTTTGCTTGTCCTATAAAGGAGGTTTTTAAAATGACAAGTACTGTGAAAAATAAAAAGTATTCACACTTAACAAAAGAGGAAAGAGAAATTATAGAAACAATGTTAAAGCAAAGATATTCTCTTACAGAAATTGCTTTTACTATTTCTAGAGATAAAACTACTATTTCAAAAGAGATTAAAAAACACAGACATATTATATATCCAGAAAATTATACTATCAATTGGTGTATTCATAGATCTGAATGTAAAGAATTTAATTGTACTAATAAAAAAGAATGTTTTGATATGGTATGCCCTAGATTAAAGAAAAGTCCTTATGTTTGTAATGGATGTGATAAAAAACAATATTGTAGATTAGCTAAATTTTATTATGATGCCAGAGATTCTTATAATGAATATTTAGATACTCTTTCTAATTCTAGAATTGGTGTTAGATTATCAAAAGATGAAGAAAGAAAAATCGAAAGAAAGATATACGACTTAGTTGTTAACAAACAACAAAGTATTAACGAAATATACATTAACAATCCTGATGTATTATTTTTTTCTAAACCTACTTTTTATTCTTATGTTAATCAAGGATTATTTCATATAAAAAATATTGATTTAAGACGTAAAGTTAGTTATAAACCTAGAATAACAGAAAACAAAAGATCAAGATTAGAAACTAAAATAAGAATTAATAGAACGTATAAAGATTTTCTTAATTTCATTAGTCTACATCCTAGACTTAATATTGTTGAAATGGATACTGTTGAAGGTGTAAAAGGCGGCAAAGTGCTTTTGACTTTGTTTTTTAGAAATCATAATTTAATGTTGATTTATCTTTTAGAACACAAGGACACTACAGAAGTTAATAAAATTTTTGATGAACTTAAAACATCTTTAGGATTACCTTTATTTAGAAAATTATTTAGAATTATTTTAACTGATAATGGTAGTGAGTTTTTTAATCCTAACTCTATAGAAAAATTCCATGGAAAAAAATGTATAAATTTATTTTATTGTGATCCTTGTGCTTCTTGGCAAAAAGGTGGGATAGAAAAGAATCATGAATATATAAGATATGTTTTACCTAAAGGATCAACTTTTAATTTTCTCACAAAAGAAGATATTATTTTACTATCTAATCATATCAATAATACTCCAAGAGGAGTATTACAAAATACAACTCCATATAATTCTTTTGTTAAGAAATATGGAAAAGAAATAATAGAAAAATTAAATATATCTTATATAAAACCAAACGAAGTTAATCATTCAAAAAAATTATTAGAAAATCATAATGAACGAAAAAAATCACTAATGAAACTCATAAGTGATTTAGAACATTATTATCAATTCAAACACAAAACACTTGATAATAATATCAAACAAACAATAATTAACTATTTCTTATACGACTGGTATCTCTATACCGACGAGGATATATTTTACAAATCAGTAGAAATAATTAATGATATAATTCAAAAATAATTATTTTTGAATTATAAGGACAAGCAAAGTGTAATTTTATTATAGACTAACGAGGTGGAAGTTATTTTAAAAAATTCACTTTCTTCTCTCATTTAGTGTGTAATAAAACGCTATTTTTCACTTGTTGATATTTATTTTAACATATTATTACATAAAATAAAAGAAGAAAATTCCTTTATTTGTAGAACTTTCTTCTTAAATTTAATAACTACGATTTAGTGGAAGTTATTTTTTAATTCAACCAATCAGTATATAATACAAAAACCTAAATTTAAGACTTATTAGTAGAAATCTTTATTATCATATCCATATCATCATCTTTAGCAATTATATTTTTATGTATTTCTCCACATTTTTCACATCTATAAATAATCTTATATGTATCCTTATATTTCTCTATACCTATTGGTTTAAGTAACCCAAGACAATTATTACTTCTATCTCCTGGATTAATATCTACATGTTTTGAATATAGGCAATATGGACAATGGTCTCTAGTAGTATAATTAAGTGTATTTACAACACGCCCACACTCGCAACAAATAAACTCTTCATCACGTTTAACAAACTTTTTCATAAACTTCCTCCTAATTCATTATAACACATATTGAGATTTTGTGTTATAATAGATTATAGTTGGTGATATGTATGAATATAAAATTTAAAATAGATGAATTTGAAGGACCATTAGATTTACTTCTTCATTTAATTAAAGAAAGTAAAATGAATATTTTTGATATTAGAATAGAAGAAATAACTAATCAATATCTAGATTATATAGAGTCCCAAGAAAAAATGAATTTAGAGATTGCTAGTGAATACTTAGTAATGGCAAGTGAACTTCTAGAAATAAAATCAAAAATGTTACTTCCAAAAAAAGAAGTAGAAGATGAAGAAGA
>CANQZH010000150.1 GCA_947628245.1 uncultured Bacilli bacterium
TAATATCCTCCTCGACCAAAAGTAGCATAAGCAGCTGAGGCTTGAAGAGGAGACCAACCATAAGGAAGACCACCAACAGAGAAAGCTTCATTTAAAGATTCACCATAGTCAATTCCTAAATTATGAACAAATTCAGCAATTTTTTCCGGCTCAACCATATGAAATGCCTCTAAGGCTGGAATATTTCTTGATGCAGCAAGGGCTTGTTTAACAGTCGTTGTTCCTGTAAAACCAAAATCCCAGTTATTCATTGTCGTTCCATTATTATAAGTATAAGGATAATCAAGCATCATTTGTTGAGGAGAAACATTATTATATTCAATTAAAGGTCCATAATCAAATATCGGTTTAGCTGTTGAACCAGGTTGTCTAGGCGTAGTAGAACGATCATCACCTTTAGCTACATAATACCTTCCTGGACCTAAAGCGGTAATTGAACCATCTTTAGTAGATGTAATAGCAACTCCAACTTGAACTTTATCATCTCTAAATTCCCAAGCAGCTCCATTTTGTAAATTATTAACAACATCTTGTTTCTTTAAATCAAAAGTTGTTTTAACTGAATATCCACCTTCATCAATATTAATATTTAATTTGTCTTTAATATCTTGAATAACATAATCAATTAAATTTTGATAAGGACTTTTAGCATTTTGTTTATCAATATCACTTCTAAGTAAAGATTCAACTGGAATACTTTCAGCATCTTCTTTTTCTTGCTCCGTTATATACCCGTGTCTAACCATTAAACTTAAAACTGTACTTCTTCTTTCCGTAGCATTTTCCGGATAAATATAAGGATTAAATAGAGTAGGGTTATTATACATTCCTACAATAACTGCTGCTTCTCCTAAAGTAATATCCGAAACACTTTTACCAAAATAATATTGACAAGCTTGTTCCACACCATTGATACTTTCGTAATTAATACCACCACCAGCAAGCCACATAGAATTAAAATAAAATTCAATAATTTGTTGTTTAGTATAAGTTTTCTCTATTTTAAAGATTGACATATAAATATCCGTAAATTTTCTTATAATACCTTCAATTCCCTCAGCTGTACTAGAAGTAAAATTTTGCTTTACTAATTGCATCGTAATAGTAGATGCTCCACCAGCATCAGAATTACCAGCCGCTTGTCCTAAACTAGCTTTTAAAAAACGTCCAGCATCAAAACCATTATGTTGAAAAAATCTTGAATCTTCAGTCGCCACTAAAGCATCAACTAAAACTTGAGGAAAATCTTCATAATTTTTTAAAACCCGGTTTTCCGTTCCTAGTCTAGTAATCAAAGTTCCATTAATATCATAAATAACACTTGATTCTTTATTATATAATTTATCAACCGTAAACTCAGGAGCCGTGAAAATAATATAAAGACTAAAAGCAATAACCGTTGTCGCTCCACATATTCCTAAAGCTAGTAAAATTATTAAAAAAGTATGAGTTTTTCTTCCTTTTTTCTTTTCTTTTTTAATTTTTAATTTTTCAGGTTTTTCCCTTTTCTTTTTCTTCTTTTCTTCTTCTACAGCTTCCTTAATCTTTTTAGGACTTTTTAATTTAAGTTTTTTCTTTTCCATTCTAATTCTCCTTTAAATAAAATATCTACAACATCTAAATAGTTTAAAGCCGGTCTAATTTGTTCTTTTACTTTAACCCCTTTTTCTTCTAAATATTCATAAGGAATACTTTTTCTTGTTTCATTATCTATAAAAGTAATTAAATCACTACCTTTAAGTAAATAAACAAAACCATTCATTTTAATAAGTAAGAAAACAATTCCACCGTGTTCTAAAACTTTTCTGATATGTAAAATTTGATGACTATGAATATTAGCTAGAGGAAATGATGTTTTCTGCTTCGTCTCCTTAGCCTCAAACTCAATATAGCAACCTTTATATAAACCATTATAATCTAGAGTAGACGGTGCTAAAAAATAACCTTCATCAATTCTTCTACCTGAAGAAGTGTAACTTGCTTTACTAACCCCAATCGGTGTTGGTTTTTTATAAATTAAAGCTCGATTAATTTCTAAGTAATAATCATTTGAATCATTAATGCAATCTTCTAAATCCATTCCTCGATTAGCATAGTTGATTATCTTATGATTTGTTTTCTTAATATGATTTGGATATTGCATAACACTCCTCCAATAACATTATACTATTTATATGGTCTAGATGTAAAAGAAAAAAAGACCTCTAATGTCAATTGACAGTTATAAAAAATAATGAAAGTTTTGTCGAAAAGTATGACAATTAAATAATCATTATATAAAATAGGTTTGAAAAGGTGATAATATGTCTTATGAAATTATTTTTAATGATATGATTGATTCTTTAACAATGGCTGAAATAAAAATATATGAATATAATATAATTAAGGAAAAGCAGGATAACTAATTGACAAAATAGGACATTTTTTGATATATTTTATTAAGGATGTGATTAATGTGATTAGTGAAAGAATCGTTTTAAGTCCTGAAGATATTTATGAAAAGGAATTTAAGATTGATGCTAGGGGTTATCGTCC
>CANQZH010000151.1 GCA_947628245.1 uncultured Bacilli bacterium
ACGGCGAAAGTAACCACTGGTATCCACTACTTTCTTTTAACCAATCATTTGTATAACAATTATTTGTATCATAATCTATTAAATTATTTGATAAACAAGTATTTCTTACTTCTCCTCCTACCGCATATCCATAATCACTTGGATACATTAGTCCTATTCCTTTATGATATTCTCCATCATTTGCTGTTGTCCATTCCGCTGGATAATCACTATAAGTGTTATCTCCTCTTTCTTTTTCATACATTGTATCCGCTGTTATATCTGATGTACTCCATCCTCCAATATTCCATATTACTTCACCATCTATCATTTGTCTTGCTTTTTCATCTAATCCTTTTGGTATACTTTCTCCTGTACTAAAATCACAGGTATTTTGATTTGATGAAGTATTATTACTTCCTGTATAACATTCTCCATTACTACTTTCATAATATATTCCATTTAGCATATCTTTTAATTTACTTGTCGTCCAATTATTTGTATATCCTGATGGTCTATCCCAAGCATAGTTTCCAAAATCTTTTTGACCCTCTATTCCATTTGTTCTTATTATTTTTACTCTTTGTTCTACTCCTGTTGCTGTCTTTACATTTACTAATCCTATTACTCGCCATTTTTCTCCATTAAATTCTACATAATTATGTACATATGGTGTTTCTCCATCAGTATAATTTACTCCTGCATATCGATATTCCGTTTTATTCCATTCACTACCTAATTCATTTAAATCATTATGTTCTACTTTATATAATCCATTCTTACAAGTTGTTATTGGTACTTGCATTCCTGCTATTTCTACCATTTCAGGTTGTCCTATATTTACTTCTTGTTCTACTTCTTCACTTACTATTCCTTTATTATCCGTTACTCTTGCTTTGATTGTATGTTTTCCCTCACTTTGATTTGTTAACTCATTTACTTCACTTCCATCTTGCCATTCATTACTATCTATTTTATATTCATATTTTGTAATACTTTTTTCTCCATTTGCTTCTCCTGTTATACTTGCTGTTATATCTTTTTCACATACTGATAAAGCTAATTCTACTGTTGGGGGTATTTTTCCTTCTTCTAAATATGTTGATGTTACACTTATTTTACTTATAAATGTTTTATTCATTGACTCTACTTCTTCAGCTGTTATTTCTCCATCCATCCACAATCTAAATTCAAAACTTTTACTTCCACTTGGTTCGATATATCCACTCATTAATTTATGAGCATCATATGCATTTGTTATTGTTGGAGTTACTTTGGTTGTATCTTGTTCTTTTCCTCCTGTTAATAATCTTGTTATTCCATTTTGATCTACTTCATTTAATTTGAATTTTAAATACTTTGGATTTAATCTTTGATTTTCTGGAATATCCAAATCTCCATTCTTACTCATTGACTCTAAATTAATTTGATAACTTGCATTATCGTCACATTTATTATGTATTGTAAATTTAAATGGTACTAAACTTTCAGCATCTGTATCACTTATTGGATATGCTTTTGGTAAATTGATATCATCTTGTTGGGATTCTATTTCTACATCTAAACAAGCTGTTGTTACCACATTCTCATTTGTTTGTTCTCTTGTTAGTTTCCAATAAGCATATGTTATTCCTAAAGTTAGTACTATTGCTCCTATTACTCCTAAACCTATAAAAGCATATGTTTTCTTATTATTTTTTCTCTCTTCCATAATTATAATCCTCCTCTATGATAACTAAATTCTAACATACCCCCCCCAAGATGTCAAGAAAAAAAGAACAATTTATGTATAATTTTACACTAAATTGTCACTTTTTTTGCTTTATTATGATACATTATGTCTTAATTATTTATATTATGTTCAACACTTGGACTATCCATTGTAAGTGGTAAAAAACTATAACCATTTTCTATACCATATTTAATAATATCTTCAACAGCATTTACACTAAAATTTTTAGTATCGTGTTGTAATACAACTGATGTTCCATCCTTTAAACTACTTGTAACATTTTTAACAATTTGTTTAGTATCAGTTGTCTCTCCAGCATCTCCACTTAAAACATTCCAATCAAAATAACGATATCCTTTAGCACTTAACATCTTAGCTAATTTACTCATTATATGACTACCATTATCATAATTTTTACTTATTGTATTAGAACTACCTCCTGGAAATCTAACAATCATTGTTTTATAACCTGTTAAATTATATATTTTATTTTGCATATTAGTTAAATCTTCAAAATAATTATCTACACTTGCATAAATATAACTATAAGAATGAGTATAACTATGAATTCCAACAGTATGTCCTTCATTATATTCTCTTTTAATCATATCATCATAACCTTTACTAGTATTTTGACTAGTTAAAAAGAAAGTTGCTTTTACATTATATTTTTTTAAAACATCTAATAATTGTCCCGTATAAGCACTAGGTCCATCATCAAAAGTTAAATAAACAGTTTTATTACCATTACTATTAACTACATTTTTCTTATAAACATAAACAGTTCTTTTAATACTACTTTCTAACCCTACACTATC
>CANQZH010000152.1 GCA_947628245.1 uncultured Bacilli bacterium
CGCTATTACTTTCTGCGCCAGCCGCAGCGCGTGATCGGCGCGTGTATTGGCCGGTCACGCAGCACAGCGGGGCGGCCAGAGCCAGACTTTTTCCACATCCCGAGCGTAAGCCGGGTCGGTCTTGAGATATTCCCTGCAGAACTCCTCAAACCGCAGCCCCTTCTCAGAGCTGTTTAAACTGGATTCATCCAGCTTTTTCAATATTTCTCTTACATTCATTTCCAGTTTGTATATTCCGTTTATTTCAGTTATTGTTTTTTTATATAGTATAGCAAAAACCTTATACCAAAAATAGCGCAGCAGACCAGGCTCAGCGGAAAGAGGGCAAATTTTTGAAAAGAATAAAAAACCGGCCCGGTCTCCATTATTTCAGGAAACCGGACCGGCTGTATTGCATTCTAAAATATAAACGTTCATCTGTATTTTTTATTGCGGGGAATCCCAACCAATCGCAACCTGACCGGGGGCTCCGCGCTCCGAAAAATTCAGACCTTAATGCACAATGTTAGTTTTGAGACAAAATTGCACTTTAAAATTTAACGACTTCACTTTGGCAGAAAAACTACTGCACTTTAGCAAAAACAAAAATTAAAAATTTCAAAAACAAAATGTAATTTTTATAAAATTTAAAGGTAATTTTGAATCATCCCCATGTTTGGAAGGAACTAAATTTGAATAATTCAGGCTCTTATTGATTAATTTTTTGGTTTAAGTCTAACTGAATTCCTAAATGTTAAAGTAACTAAGTTAAATTATTTTCCACCCAATAAATGGAAAAAGAAACTTTATCTTAATCTACTTTGGTATGGTTATAAAAATAAATACTATAAGATATTAAGCCGAATTGAATATTCTAAAACTGGAACTATTAGAAAATTAAATTATTGCCCTTATTGTAAAATGGTCTATACAATTGAAAATAATGAAAAGATTACTATTAGACAAAAGGAGGATATATTGCTTGAGAGATAAGAAAAGTCATTAGATCCATTTAACTGGTCCTCTTCTACTTTTCTACTTGAAACTGATCAGGAGAAAGTTAATACCTTTTTTACTATTGAAAAGAATACTGAATTTGCTGATAGATTAAAGCGAACCCGTTCAGTTATTATTGATTATATTAATAACGCTATTATTAATAATTGTAGAAATATAGTCGATCTTATGGATCAGGTAAAAAAGAATTTTCCAGTTCAAAATAAATTTTTGAAGGAAAATGATAACGTAAACTTGAATAAAATTTTATTAGAACTAACTCTAATAGATCATCCACCAGATGAGTATTCAACTAATAGAATAATAGGGATATTTTTGGACCAGTTGAATTGAAAATGGACCACCATAATTGTATTAGAACCAGTACAATTGAAATTTTTTTAATTGAGCTGGTTCTTTATTTTAATTTTTTTAATTTTGAATTTTTGTTTTTGATAATATTTTGTTTTCTTTCAAACAAAGTGCAGGAGTTTTTTTGCCAAAGTGAAGCCTTTAATTTTTAAAGTGCAATTTTGTTTCAAAACTAACAACAAATTCAGACTTTAATACAGAAATTCAGGCCTAAATACAGAAATTCAGAGAAAAATGCAGATTAACAAAAGAGAAATAAAAATGGTCGGAGTGAGAAGATTTGAACTTCCGGCCTCTCGGTCCCGAACCGAGCGCTCTACCAAACTGAGCCACACCCCGACCTGATATGTAAAATAAATATTCAATTTTTTTATTGCAATTTGAAATTTTAACACGTTTAAACACTTTAGACAATACCTAATTTTATCTTTTCATTAAATAATTTCGCCTCTTTTCTTCCTATCATAATGAAATAAATAAGTAAACAATAGCGAAAACTCTGCTTAATTTTAGTTAAATGATATAAAATATTCATTGAGGTGATTCAATGCGTCTAAGCGACTTAGATCGTTTAATTGGTCAAAATATTAAACTTTCTCTGGTTAACGGAAAAGAACTTAAAGGTAAATTTGTTTATTACGAAACAAAAGATACCAGCTTTTCAGGAACCTTGGAATTAATAATAACAAAAGATAATAAGTATTTTTCAATACCAGTAAGTGATATAGATATGATAGAATTGTAAATTGAACTTTAAACTAAATAACTAAAGAAAGTGTAGGAAAATATGCCAAAATCAAAGAAAAAAAATAGAAAAAGAAATACGCAGAGAAAAAATTATGATGAAAGCAGTAACAAGAAGACTAAGAATGTTGTTAGAATCGGAGCTTTAATTTTAGCTGTTGTTATTGTTGTTTCATTACTAGCAATGTATGCTCGAATCTAATGAAAGTTAGAATATACTGTGTCGGAAAAATTAAAGAAAAATTTTATCAGCAGGCAATTAATGAATTTAAGAAACGTTTAAAACCTTTTTGTCAGCTGGAAATAATTGAAGTAAAAGATGAAAAAGAATCACCGTCCGTTACAAAAGATATGGTTATTATTCGTGAAAGTGAAAAATTAATGGCCAAAATGTCGGACGGTTATTTTTTTGCTTTAGAACCAGAAGGTA